>DASWAW010000573.1:0-7039 GCA_036390955.1 Arthrobacter sp. | reverse complement strand
CACCGGTGCGTCCCAATAGACGGTAATCCATTAATATCTCCTGTTTGTTAGAGGTCGCGGCGATAAGTCGAACTGTGCGCGACTAGTTCTTTGCGGCCAGCGCGCTGAGGTCCAGGCGGACGCGTTCCGGTTCGGCTTTGGCAGGCATGTTCGGCTGGTCACGGACCCCGTCGATCGAGCCGACCGGGTCCTTGGCCAAGGCGCCAAAGACCGGTTCAAGGTCGTCCTGGGCCGGTCCGCGCTCGGCCACGAGCTCGAAGGTCAGGTGATCGGCAGCGTCGGAAGCGGCTGTCGACCAGCACGCGGGCGATCTGGTGCCGGGCGATGACGCCGTCCGCGGGGCTTCCTGCGTGCCGGGTGTCGCCCTGCAGGAGTGTGATGGCCAGTTGATCTTCGTCGTTGTAGTCGAACCAGCCGGGACGGACGATCGTGTAGGCGTTGCCGCTGGCGCGGACCAGGCGTTCGCCGCGTCGCTTCCAGTCATGGGTGTTGCCCCGCACGGTCACACCGATGGACGTCATCAGTGCGATGCGGACGCGGCGGCTGCCTAGGGCCTGGAGCACGTTTTTCACGGCCCCGTAATCGACGGCTTCCGCCGCTGCGGCGTCGCCGTACGGGGAGCCCTGGGTGAAGATGACTGCATCGATGCCGGCGACGGCGTCCGCGAGCGTCTCCGCGCGGGTCAGTTCGCCCACGACCTTCTGCGCGGCGGTGTCGAGGCGGCCCGTGCGGGAGATATCGCGCACGAGTGCCCGCGTCTGGTAACCCTGACGCACCGCTTCGGCTACGACGTGACGGCCGACGCTGCCGGTTGCGCCGACGACGAGGACGGTGCCGGGCTTGTTTGCGCCACTGAGTCGCGTCATGCTTCGGGGATCTCCGGGCAGAAGGCGTCCAGGGTGATCGAGTCGGCGCCGTAAATCAGTGTTGCTCGCATGCTGGGGTTCCTTACTAAGTTGTCGACCAGATTCCAGTGGCCTTGGTCAGCGGGCGTTGTATTCCTCGTCGGTGACGTGGTCGAGCCAGACGGTCTCGGAGTTATCCTCGACGCCTTCGAGAAGGGCAAGGTGTGTCATGAAGTTCTCCGGTGTTGCGCCGTGCCAGTGTTCCTCGTCCGGCGGGCAGTAGACGGTATCGCCGGGGTGGATCTCGTGGATTTTTCCGCCGCGGGACTGGACGAGGCCGATGCCGTCCTCGACGAGCAGGGTCTGGCCGACCTTGTGGGAGTGCCAGGCGGTGCGAGCGCCGGGGGTGAAGCGGACGCGGGCGCCGTAGAACCGGGAGGGCTCGGGTTTCCGGGAGATCACGGCGTCGACGTAGACGTCGCCGGTGAAGTATTCGGACGGTCCCTTGGCGGTAGGTTTCCTGGGTTCGATTTCCAATTGTTGCTCCTCTGGGTTCAGAATTTCGGTGCGCACGCAATGGTGGTCCGCCGCGGGGTATCAGTTAGACGGTCACGTCGTTGATCGCCCGGAGCGCGTTCAAGGTGCGGGGGTAGCCGATGTACGGCAGCAGCTGGGTGATGACGTCGATCAGCAGCCCGCGGCCGTTGCCGACGTTGAGGTTGGCGGCGACGTGCCCTTTGACTTGTGGCTCGCACCCGCCCAGTGAGATAAGCATCGAGAAGGTCAGCAGCTCACGCGTCGGGATATCAATACCGGTGCGTGTGAGGTGGTCGCCGAAGCAGTTGGCCGACAGGTAGTGCTGAAAGTGGAGCTCGTCCTCTGCGGCCGCGGCGTACATGGCATCGACCGCGTCGGCGCCGACGATGTCCTTCTGCACCGCGAGGCCCTTTCCAGCACGGTCCGCGGGTGTGGTGGTGGACTGTCCGGGCAGGGGTAATTCGATTCCGTGCTGGGTAAGGACTTCGTTCGTTGCGTGGATGAAGTCGAAGACCTTGGCCATCCCTACATAGGGGACGGCCTGGTAGACGATCTCCTTGACTTCGACCGGCGTGACGCCGGCGGTGAGCGCTGCGCCCAGCATGACCCGGTATTCGCCCAGGGCCTGGGAGGCGATCATCGACGCGAGCTGGACCATGAGGCGGGTTCCCGTGTCCAGGCTCCCATGCCGGAGCACCTCGTCAAAGGCAAAGTTATCGAAGGACTCGATGAGTTCGGGGTCGGTGACCGCCAGGGTGGAGACGTGCCCCGGGAACAGCTTGTCGTGGTTTTGGCGTGCTTCGTCGGTCAGAGTCATCGCTGTTCCTTCTCATCGGCATTCATCGTCGGGATCCATATCCATACAACAGGAGAAGGTCTCCGGGTGGGAGTGCCTGCTGATACAGGTACTCCCAGTGCCTCCCGCCCGGCGTGGGAGGCTCCTAGGGTGGGGGCATGGATAACCGGAAAGAGGTCCGCGAGTTTCTTGGCTCGCGCCGCGCCAGAGTCAGCCCGGAGGATGCCGGTCTGCCCGCCTACGGCGGCAACCGGCGCGTGCCCGGTCTCCGCCGGGAGGAAGTGGCCCTCCTCGCCGGCGTCAGCGTCGATTACTACATCCGGCTGGAGCGGGGGAACATCGCGGGTGCCTCCGAGAGCGTCCTTGACGCCGTCGCCCGCGCACTGCAGCTGGACGAGCCGGAACACACGCACCTGATCGACCTGGCCCGGGCCGCGGGCCCCGCCCCGCAGAGGCGGAGCCGTCCCGTGCAGCAGCAGGTCCGGCCGACCGTGCAGAGGATTCTGGACGCCATGAGCGATGTTCCGGCCTATGTGCGCAACGGGCGCAGGGATATCCTGGGCGCCAACCGACTCGGCCGGGCGCTGTATTCGGAGCTCTATGCCGATCCGGTCCGGCCGGTCAACGTTGCCCGGTTCGTGTTCCTGAGCCCGCGGGCCCGCGGCTTCTTCCTGGACTGGGACCGGGCCGCTGCCGATCTCGTGGCCAACCTGCGCATTGAGGCCGGCCGCAGCCCGTACGACCGGTCTCTGACGGACCTTATCGGCGAACTCTCGGTGCGCAGCGAGGAGTTCCGGGCCCAATGGGCCGCGCAGAACGTGCGCTTTCACCAGACCGGCGTCAAAGACATCCACCACCCCGTGGTCGGAGACCTGCGCCTGTCCTTCGAAGCAATGGACCTCCCGGCCGACCCCGGACTTTCACTCATCGTCTACAGCGCCGAGCCAGGCTCCGCCGCGCAGGACGCACTGCACCTGCTCGCGAGCTGGACAGCCACGCCCGCCGGCGACGCAACCGTGCCGGCAGAACAGCACAGGAGATCATCGTGAACGACGTCATTGTTGTTATCGGAGCCGGATCGATCGGCCAGGCCATCGCCCGGCGGGTCAGCGCGGGCAAGCAGGTGGTGCTGGCGGACCTGAACCAGGGCAACGCCGACGCGGCCGCCGAAGTGCTGGGCAACGCAGGCTTCGAGGTCAGCACACTGACCGTCGACGTGTCCTCGCGCCACTCCGTTCACGCCCTCGTCGAGGCGGCCGCGGCATTGGGCGATGTCACGGGTGTCATCCACGCCGCAGGTGTCTCGCCCAGCCAGGCGTCGCCGTCGACCATCCTGGCCGTGGACCTGTACGGGACGGCCGTGCTGCTGGAGGAATTCGGAAACGTCATCGCCCGCGGTGGCGCCGGCGTCGTCATCGCTTCACAGTCCGGGCACCGCCTGGGTGCGCTGACTCCCGAGGAAAATGCCGCCTTGGCGAGGACGCCGGCCGACGACCTGCTGGCACTGCCGATGCTTCAGCCGGACCAGGTCACAGACTCCCTGCACGCCTACCAGCTGGCCAAGCGCGGCAACTCGCTGCGCGTGATGGCCGAGGCCGTCCGGTGGGGCAAACGCGGCGCGCGGATCAATACGATCAGCCCCGGCATCATTTTCACCCCGCTCGCCAAAGACGAGCTGACCGGCCCCCGCGGCGAGGGCTACCGGCGCATGATCGAGCTGTCCCCGGCGGGACGGGGCGGCACGCCGGACGAGGTCGGCACCGTGGGCGCGCTCCTGCTGGGCCAGGACGGCGCCTTCATCACCGGCAGCGACTTCCTCATGGACGGCGGCGTCACCGCATCCTACTTTTACGGCGAACTCGCCCCGCAGTGATCAACGGATCATCCCCGGCGTAGCCCTGGTCAGTCCCGCCCCTGCCATGCCCCAAGTTAGTCGGGTCCATGCACCTGCTGTCATGACCCCAGGCCCGGTGTCACGAACGCGGGGTCGGGGGCGATGGTCTACAGGGCAGGCATCGGGCCGGTGGCATCGCTGGGGAACTCGTCCTCGAGGACAGCCGTCAGATCTGTTGTGAAGTCGGCTGCGAGCAGGGGGAGGCTGCCGGCTCGGGGTATCCGAAGCTCGCGGAGTTCCGCCTCCAGGTCTGAGCAATAGAGCGTCATCTGCTCCGCTCCGAGCATTGCCGAGCTTGCCTTGAGGAGGAGAACGGCATTCAGGGCGGATACGGGGTCCGCCAGTCTCAGTGCTTCGTCGACGTGGGCGATGCGGTCCTCGAGAAGATTGAGGAAATCAAAGGCAAACCTGGCTGCCGCGGGACGCCCGACGTGATCGCTCAGAGCTTGCAGTTCCGCTGGGTTCAAGACCGGTGCTGGTGTGGGGCCGTCGCCGGTGAGCGGCTGCGTGGCCTGGTGCTCGGGCTGCGGAGCCCCGGACAGCGGTTTATTCATAGCGTCCCCCAACGTCATGTGGCCAGCCTAGTCTGAGTCGCGGGCCGGTCACAACGGGCCGGTCGCGCCATCGCGGCCCCGGGGGGCGGCCCGGAAGAGGCCGACGGCGGCCAGAAGGGCTCCTGCTCCTTCCGCGACTGCGCTGAGCGACTTTTCGAAAAACCACACCGGCTCGTACATCGCCGGGAACGGACCGAAGGCCGGAACATCAACGTAGCGGTACAGCACCACGGCGACGAAGCCGCTCAGCGCCACAGCCAGGGCCAGGGCGTAGGAGGCCCTGCTGCCCCGGATCAGGACGTAGAGCCCTGCCACCACCGCCGCGGCCGATTCGAGCAGGAACAGGTTGCCCTGCCCGATGCCGGCGGGGGAGGCGGCCTGGTATCCGGGTGCCAGATGGAGGTGAACCCCGGCATCGATGAACAGTGCCAGGGCTGTCAGCACCCGGAGTGCCATGTTCATTTTACCGTCAGAGTCCCGTGCATGTTGGGGTGATAGGTGCAGTGGTACGGGTAGGTGCCCGGGACCGACGGGGCCGTGAAGGTGGCCGTCCCGCCGCTTCCCCGGACATCCACGTCAAATGCCGAGCCCTGGTCCGCGGTGACGGTGTGGGCCGCGCTGTCCATGTTGGTGACCATCACGACGGCGCCCGGTGCGACCGTCACCGGCGTGCCGAAATCGAAGTTTTTGATGGTGATGGTTGCGGCCGCCGTCGCGGTTGCCGCTCCCGTCGCCGGCGCGGCCGTCACCCCCGCCGCCGGCGAAGTGGCCGCTCCGGAACTTCCGCCGCCGGGGGCGCACCCGCCCAGCAGGAACGCCGCCATCAGCAGCACTGCGGCCCGGACCTGAATCGCTTTCATGATGTACCGCCCTCGACGCCGGAACCCAGGGCCGCGGGGCCCTGCCTGTCCCTATAATTCTGCGCGCACCGGGCCAAAATGACGCCGGTGGCTGGGGAGACCCGGGAACGTCCGGCGGCAGACGGTTGTTATTAGTAATAGAACTTGTTCCTCCTGGACAGGGCGGCTGTCATGGCGAAGATTGCGGTGGTGGTCGGAAGCACCCGGCCCGGACGGCTCGGAAAGCCGGTCGCTGACTGGGTCTATGCCCGTGCGTCGGAGCGCACCGACGCCAGCTTCGAGTTGCTCGACGTGGCCGACTTTGGTCTGCCGCTCCTGGATG
Organism: Arthrobacter sp.; assembly: GCA_036390955.1. Taxonomy (GTDB): domain Bacteria; phylum Actinomycetota; class Actinomycetes; order Actinomycetales; family Micrococcaceae; genus Arthrobacter. The sequence continues at coordinate 1,231 of DASWAW010000573.1, read as the reverse complement.
AGCCGTTGCCACCGTCGCGCGGACGGCATGAGCACGCCCACACGAGAGCCTGGGCCGAGGCCGTGGCCCGCTACGACGGCTACATATTCGTGACGGGCGAGTACAACCACTCCATTCCGGCATCGTTGAAGAACGCGCTGGACTTTCTTTACGGGGAGTGGAACAACAAGGCGGCCGCGTTCGTCAGCTACGGGAGCGCCGGCGGCATCCGGGCCGTGGAGCATCTGCGGCAAGTTGCCGGAGAACTGCAGATGGCGGACGTGCGGGCCCAAGTGGCCTTGCCGCTGGCCACCGAATTCGAGAACTACCGGACGTTCACGCCTTCAGATAAAGCGGAAAAGGCCCTCGGGACCTTGTTTGACCAGGTCATCGCCTGGTCGGACGCCCTCAAAATGTTGCGGCCCCCGCAGGTCTAAGCGCGCTAGAACTTGCGGCAACCCGGCAGCAGTTCCGGCAACTACGGCAGCCGCGACGGTCGGAGCACCGTTGGGTCTCCGGCCTGTCCGGGCGACAGCGGCACCGGGCTGATCAGCACGGCTGGCCCGCGGTGCAGCAGGCCGTCCGAGAGCGGCTGGCAGCGTATTCCTCCCCGGCCGCGCATGGCGGCGTGCGCCCCCGGCGCGAGCATCCGGTCCATCCAGGCGCACGGGTGGGCGGGCCGGCCGGCCCGGAGCCGGACAATTTCCCCGCGAGATTCCAGCCCGAAGTCCGCGCCAAGCAGCGGAGCCAGCTGGGCTCCTCTGATGACAACATTGCGCCGGGTCAGGAGCGGGTCAAACGGCTCGGCTCCCAGCTCCGCGGCCATGGCTTCGAGGGCCTCGACCGCGATCAGGGTGACGGCGGCATCCATATGCGCGGCCTTACCGAAGAACCGGTCGCCGACGATGCCCTTTCCGGCCACCAGCTCGACCCGGTCCGCGTCCGTCGTCGGGACGTCGGCTGCGCCGTCGCGGGCGCGGCCGAAGTACGCGTGTGCCGGGGAAACGAGCAGATGGAGGATTTCGACGTCGTACCTGTAGCTTTCCGTCATCCCCCCAAACTATCCCTCGATGGCGACGGCCGGCGCACGGTTCAGCGTCGTGTGACGCCAGCCAGCCGCAGCCGCCCCACGCGCTCACTGAGGATCCGCCGGGCTTCCCCGGGCAGTCCTTCGTCGCTGATCAGCTCGTCCGCCTCCTCCAGGCCGGCGATGGTGCTGATGCCGAAGGTGCCCCACTTGGTGTGGTCCGCC
>DASWAW010000572.1:0-2891 GCA_036390955.1 Arthrobacter sp. | reverse complement strand
GCCGCTGCGCAGGAGTCCTGGGCGAAGGTCCCGGCGCGTGAGCGCGGCGAGATCCTGCGCCGGGCCTTCGAAATGGTCACCGCCCGGGCGGAGGATTTCGCGCTGCTGATGACGCTGGAGATGGGCAAGCCGCTGGCCGAGGCCCGCGGCGAGGTCACCTACGGCGCGGAGTTCCTGCGCTGGTTCTCCGAGGAGGCCGTCCGGGCCTTCGGCCGCTACTCGGTCTCCCCGGACGGGAAGTCCCGGCTGCTGGTGACGAAGAAGCCGGTGGGCCCGTGCCTGCTGATCACGCCGTGGAACTTCCCGCGGGCCATGGCGACCCGCAAGGTCGCCCCGGCCGTCGCCGCGGGCTGCACCATGGTGCTGAAGTCCGCGAACCTGACGCCGCTGACCTCCCAGCTGTTCGCGGCCGTGATGGTGGAGGCCGGGCTGCCGGCCGGTGTGCTGAACGTGATCCCGACGTCCACGGCCGGTGCCACGACGGGGCCGCTGATCAAGGACTCGAGGCTGCGCAAGCTCTCCTTCACCGGTTCCACCGAGGTCGGCCGCCGGCTGCTGTCGGACGCGTCCGAGAATGTGCTGCGGACCTCGATGGAGCTCGGCGGGAACGCCCCGTTTGTGGTCTTTGAGGACGCCGACGTCGACGCGGCCGTCGCCGGGGCGATGCTGGCGAAGCTGCGGAACATGGGCGAGGCCTGCACGGCCGCGAACCGGTTCATCGTGCACGAGTCCGTCGCGGACGAGTTCGCGGAGAAGTTCGCCGCGAAAATGAAAGACATGACCACGGCCCGCGGCACCGAGGCGGAGTCCAAGGTCGGCCCGCTGATCGATGCCAAGAGCCGGGACAAGGTCCACGAGCTGGTCTCCGATGCCGTGTCCGCCGGCGCGGTCGCGGTGATCGGCGGCGCCGCCGTCGAGGGCCCGGGCTACTTCTACCAGCCCACGATCCTCAAGGGCGTCACCGAGGGCACCCGGATCCTGTCCGAGGAAATCTTCGGGCCCGTCGCCCCGATCATCACCTTCGACACCGAGGACGAGGCCGTCCGGCTCGCGAACAACACCGAATACGGGCTCGTGGCCTACGTCTTCACCAGGGACCTCAACCGCGGGATCCGGATGGGAGAACGCCTCGAAACCGGCATGCTCGGCCTGAACGCCGGCGTGGTCTCCAACGCCGCCGCCCCGTTCGGCGGCGTCAAGCAGTCCGGCCTGGGCCGCGAAGGCGGCCTCGAGGGTATCGAGGAATACCTCTACACCCAGTACATCGGCATCGCCGACCCGTACGCCGGCTAGGAACCACCCAGGCCGGCTGCAGCGGCCTCAGCTCCGGCGCAGCCAGTCCTCACCTCCGGCGCGGCCAGTGCAGACGGCGCACCCGGCGCAACGCCCCGCGGGTCTTTGACCGGGCACCCGCGAGGCCGCGCCGGGTGCGCTGTGCTGTGCGGCGCGCGGCCTCGAACGGTGCCGTGGCGGCGCTCCGCCAGGCGGCCATGATGGAGGCCGGCAGCCACGCCGCGCGGAAGCGCACCAGTGGCCGGGCATGGGCGCGCAGCGAGGCGCGGACCGCTGCGATCCGGCGGGCCCCCGGCCCTGCGGGGCCGACGGCACCACCGGGCCCGGCGGAACTGCGCCAGCCGTCGGCGTCGGGCCCGGCGGAAGTCTGTCCGTCGCCACTTGTCCCGGACGGGGGCCGGCCGTATTGCGCACGTTCGAAATCCGCAGTCAGGAACCGGACAGCCTCGTGGCCGTCCGCGTCCAGGCCCTCCGGCTCTCCGAGTGCCCCCGAGGCGCGCAGCCGCTCGGAAAAATGACGGGGCGTCTCACTGGTCTGCCGGGCCACGCCGAAGTCCATGGCCAGATCGCGCAGTTCCGCCCAGGCCTGCAAAGCCGCGGCGCCGCCGTCCCCGGAACCTGTCAGCCGGCGGCGGCGCAGTGTGGTGCGCGCCAGCTGCGGGGACGCCAGCAGCAGTCCGAGTAGCAGCAGGGCGCCGGCCCCGTACAGCACCGGCAGCAGGCGGCTGGCCGCGTTCGGCGGGGCGGCGGCACCCGGGAGCGGCAGCGGCGCAACACTGGGCAGCGGGACGGGGGTGGCACCGTTGCTGGGAATGAGGCCGTCGTTGTTTTCGTTGGTGCTGGCGCCGCTGGGGGCCGCGGCGTCGGTGGCATAGGACGGAACCACGCCCCGCGAGGGAGTGGGTTCGAAAGGGATCCAGCCCAGCCCCTGGAAATACAGTTCCGGCCAGGCATGGGCGTCACGGGCATCGACCTCAAACTCCGGCAGGGCTCCCTGGCCCCCGATGGAGACGGTGGAGCCGGTGGGCCGGCCCGGGGCGTAGCCGACGGCGATGCGGCTCGGGATGCCCTCCAGCCGGGCCATTACGGCCATCGCCGAGGCGAAGTGGATGCAGTATCCGCTCTTCTGGTTCAGGAAGTCGGCCAGCACCGACAGGCCGTTGCCGTCGTAGCCGCCCTGCACCGGTGACTGCAACGAGTAGGTGAAATCGATGGAGCGCAGGTACCGCTGGATGGCCATGGCCCGCGCGTAGGGGGTCGCGCTGCCCGCCGTTACGGCCTCTGCGGTCGTGCGCACGATCTCCGGGACGTTCTCGGGCGTCCGGGTGAACTGTTCAGGGACGCCCTGCACCGGCCCGGTGGCCCGTGCCAGCAGGTCCGGGGTGAGCTGCGGTGCCGCGGAGAGCACAACGTACTGCTGGTCGCGGGAGTTGGCGTCGACGCCCTTGATGCTCAGCGTGGCCGGGTCCCAGCTCCAGCGGCCGGTGAGACCGTTGACAGCCTCCGGGGCGTAGGGCACGGGCAGATAGGGGCTGGTGAACTGGCCGGTGTTGACGGCGGTGACCACGCGGACTTCCGGGGCGACGGACTCGAGGCCG
>DASWAW010000571.1:0-6998 GCA_036390955.1 Arthrobacter sp. | reverse complement strand
GAGGTGGCCATCCGTGCCAGCGCGCTGGTGGGCGACTCGATGCACCTGCACATGGTGGGACACGGGACCCGGCGCCCGGCCCTGGAGAAGCTCGCCCGCGAGTTGAAGGCGCCGGTGACCTTTCACGCGCCGCTGCACGGCGACGCCATGATGGAGCGCTACGCCTCAGCGGACACCTGCCTCGTTTCGCTCCGCGACGACTGGAAATCCTTCGAGACCACCGTTCCGTCCAAGACCTATGAGGTCCTGGCCGTTGGCCGGCACGTGACGGCCATGGTGCGCGGCGAAGCGGCACGTGTCATTGCCGATGCGGAGGCCGGCGACATAGTGGCCAGCGACCCGGAGGCCCTGGCAGCACTGTGGCGTGAGCTGGCCGCCGACCGGGGCCGCCTCGTCCGCAACGGTGACAGCCGGCAGTGGGTCAAGACCCACGCCGAGTATGGGCTGCTGGCCAGCCGTTACGTGGACCTGATTGCTGAGCTCGTGGGTACGGCATCCGTTTCCCAGCGATGATCCAAGTCTTAAGAAACGTCAGGCTAGCCGCATACACCGCAGGTCAACACCTCACGGACGACCCCATGGTGCTCGCCCTTCAACTGTCCCGGCGGCTGCCGCCGGCCGTCGTCCGTCCGCTTGCCCGCCTCACGTGCGCCATGGCCCCTCGGCGTTCCGCGGCTGTGGCCGTCGTTCTTGCATCGCTCATCCGTGGCGACGACGCCGACGTCGCACGCCGCCTCCGGCTCGCCGTGGACCGCAACGTCACGGGCGGCAGGGCCGGGCGGCTGGCGGACATCGCACTAGCGGCCCACCGGCCGGAAGCCGCGGATGCGCTGCTCGCCGGTGCCGGGAGTGCGCCCCGCCTCAAGTCCGTGCAGGCGCGCAGGCTCTGGTACGCCGGGGACCTTCACGGCGCCGTCGCCGCCCTCGAGGGATCCGGCCGCGCTGGCCGGCGGCAGCAGGCACGCCTCGCCGGCGAGGCCGCCCTGTACTCCGGCGCAGCGCCAGCGTTGAGCCGGCAGTCCTACGTCCCGGTCTCCGGCCGGGTCCTGCACCTGCTCACCAATTCCCTGCCCCACACCGCCAGCGGCTACGCCCAGCGGTCCCACTCGGTCATGGTGGCCCAGCAGGAATCCGGCTGGGAAGTCCTGGCGGTCACACGGCTGGGCTATCCGGTGCAGGTGGGGAAGCTCCTTGCCGGGTCCAGCGATGTCGTGGACGGGGTCCGGTACAGGCGCCTCCTCCCGTCGCGGCTGGCACCGACCATGGATGCGCGTCTGCAGCAGCAGGCAGAGGAATTACTGAAAGTCGCGCTGGAGTTCAAGCCCAGCATCCTGCATACGACCACGCATTTCGTCAACGGGCTGGTAGTCCGGGCCGTCGCCGAGGCCCTGGGGATTCCCTGGGTGTACGAGGTCCGCGGGCAGCTGGCCGACACCTGGGCAGCATCGCACGGGCCGGGCGCCCGGTCCAGCGAGAAGTACCGGCTGTTCCGGGAACGGGAAAGCGCAGTCATGCGTGACGCCGATTTGGTGGTGACCCTGGGGCACGCCATGAAAGCCAATATTGTTGCCGCCGGCATCCCCGGGGAGAAGGTTCTCATCGCCCCGAATGCCGTGGGCGGCGGCTTCCTGAGGGAACCGCTGGATCCGGCGGCCGCGCGCCGCGAGTTGGGCCTGCCGGAGGACGGACTCTATATCGGAACCGTCAGCAGCCTTGTCGCCTATGAGGGCCTGGATGACCTCGTGCGGGCTTTCGCGCTGCTGGCTGCGGAATTCTCCCAGCTGCGTCTGCTGGTCGTGGGTGATGGCGTCTCCAGGCCTGCCCTGGAGGAACAGATCCGTGCCCTGGGGCTTGCCGACCGGGCCATTTTCACGGGCCGGGTGCCGCGGGAGCTGACTCCGCTTTACCATCAGGCACTGGACGTGTTCGTGGTCCCGCGCAGGGACCTGGACGTGACCCGGGCAGTGACTCCACTCAAGCCGGTCGAGGCCCTCGCGAGTGCCCGGCCGGTAGTCGGGAGCGATCTGCCCGCACTTCGGGAGATAATAGACGACGGCGGCAACGGTCTTCTCGCCGCAGCCGAAGATCCCCGGGAGCTAGCACATGCGATCTCCACGTTGCTTTCCAACGAGAGTTACCGGGTGGAAATGGGGCGGTCAGGCCGTGCTGCGGTCCTGGCCGGAAGGACGTGGGCGGCCAACGCCACGAACCTCGCCGCCCGTTACGCCCAGCTACACCATGACCATGAGGAGAACGACAAGTGTCCGCAGATTCTGCAATAGACCCGGAGCCGGTGGCGGTCCAGCCTCTCTCCGTGGACATGCGGCGGCTAACCCGTGTCGGGTCGCGGCCATCGTTCCTGGACTACCTGGTGAAGCTTTGGGACTTCCGGCAGTTCATTTTTTACGATGCCCGTGCCCGCGTTCAAAGCGGGACGCGCCGCGACCGGCTGGGCAGCGCCTGGCTGCTGTTGAACCCGATCTTCAATGGTCTGACCTACTTCCTGATCTTCGGGCTGCTGCTGAACACCAGCCGCGGTATCGAAAACTTCGTGGGCTACCTGGTGGTGGGAATTTTCGTGTTCCAGTTCAGCTCCGGTGCCATCACCTCCGGCGCCCGCTCCATCCGGAACAACAAGTCTGTGGTGCAGGCATTTAACTTCCCGCGCGCCGCTTTGCCCATCGGCGCCAACGTGAGGGAACTGCTGGCCGCGGTGCCCCTCATTCTGGCGATGCTGCTGATCGTGGTGGTGCTGCCGCCCGCCGAGGAGATCTCCTGGCTGTGGATCCTGGTGGTCCCGGCAATCCTGCTGCAGTCTCTGTTTAATCTAGGGGTGGGTCTCATTCTGGCCCGGCTCATTTCCCGCGTGCACGACGTCACCCACCTGCTGCCTTTCGCCCTCCGGGCCTGGATGTACGGGTCCGCCATTTTCTACACCTACGACCGCTTTGTCACCCACCCGGAAGTGCTGGCACTGATCAAGTTGAACCCGTTGTTCAACGTGATCGATATCGTCCGGGACTGTGTCCTCTACGCCAGGGTTCCGCAGTGGCAGTCGTGGGCGATCCTCGCCGCCTGGGCCCTGGGTGCCCTCGCTGTGGGAATGGTTTATTTCTGGAAAGGGGAGGAATCCTATGGACGAGGGTGAGAGGGAAATCTTCATCGAAGGACATCCCTGCGTGGTGGTGGACAGCGTACGGATGCGGTACCGCGTAGCCTCAAGCGCGGCGGCTGAGGCCACTGCCGAAGCGACGAGGCCGCGGTTCCTGCGACGCGCTGTCCACAAACCGAACATGGTCACCGTGCAGGCCCTCAACGAACTCTCCCTCGTGGTCGAACGGGGCGAGTCGGTGGGCATCATCGGACGCAACGGCTCGGGAAAAAGCACCCTGATGAAGATCATCAGCGGCCAGTCCAAGCCGACATCCGGGGCGGTGTACGCCTCCAGCACACCGATCATGCTCGGCGTCAACGCAGCCTTGGTCCAGGACCTGTCCGGCGACCAGAACGTCATCCTCGGTTGCCTCGCCATGGGCATGAGCCGGGCAGAGGTGGATGAAAAGTTCAACAGCATCGTGGAACTCTCCGGCCTGGAGACGTCCATCCACCTGCCGATGAAGTCTTACTCTTCGGGGATGGCGTCGCGGCTCCGGTTCGCCATCGCGGCGAGCGTCGACCCCGAGATTCTCCTCGTGGACGAGGCGCTCAACACCGGCGACGCGCAGTTTGCGGACCGCAGCAAGCTGAGGATGGATGAGCTCCGCCAACAGGCAGGCTGTGTCTTCCTCGTCAGCCACAGTCTCGAAACGATCAAGGACATGTGCACCAGGGTGATCTGGCTGGACAAGGGCGACCTCATCATGGACGGAGACCCGGAGGTCGCCATCAACGCCTACACGGAATTCACGCGCCATCTGTCCAAAGGCAACAATATTTCGGCGAGCAAGATCCTCGACGACGCCAAAGCGAACCTCGTGGCCACCGAGGTCCGCGGGCGCTCCTCCCGCCGGAGCCGAGGCTGATGCCGCTCCGGGCGATCAGGACCGGGCTTTGGCACCTCAGGCGCGGCGGCCCCGCCCAGTTCAAGGCCTGGCGTACCCGCCACCGGATCGACCAGGGCTTCGCCGCGCCCCGCAACGTGCAGGGAGTCGAGGCTGCGTGGACCGGCCGTGGACGCACACGGCGGCTGTCGCTCGCGCCGGCGGACCTCCCGCATCAGCAGCCGGGAAGGCCGGATGTGCGGGCAGCAGTGATTCTGGACGACTTCTCCGCGCTGGCCTTCGGCTACGAATGGTCCACCAATCCGGTGCACCCGCACACCTGGCGCGACGACCTGACGGCCGGCGCCATTGATCTGCTGTTCGTCGAGTCCGCCTGGGCAGGAAACGGTGGGCTGTGGCGCGGCAAACTGACCGGTCCCAACGGGCCAAGTGATGAGTTCCGCGAGCTGGTCCAGTGGTGCCGGGACCAGGGGATTCCCACGGTCTTCTGGAACAAGGAGGACCCGCCGCACTACGACGACTTCCTGCCCGCGGCGAGGCTTTTTGACCAGGTCTTCACTTCCGATTCCGGTCGCATCGCCCACTACACCGAGGATCTGGGCCACGAGCGCGTCGCCGTGCTTCCGTTTGCTGCCCAGCCCGCGATCCACAACCCGGTGCGGCCCGGACACGGCCGGCACAGCAGGGATGTGGCCTTTGCCGGTATGTACTTTGCCCACAAATACCCCGAGCGCCGGGCCCAGATGGATTTCCTGCTCGGCGGCGCCCTGGACGCGTCCGCCCGGATGGGATCCGGTCTGGAAATCTTCTCGCGCCAGCTCGGCGGCAGCCCCGAGTATCAGTTCCCCGCCCCGCTGGACTCCCGGGTGGTCGGATCCCTGACTTACCGCCAAACGCTGTCCGCGTACAAAACGTACAAGGTTTTCCTCAACGTCAATTCGGTGGTTGACTCGCCCAGCATGTGTGCCCGGCGCATCTTCGAGATCACGGCGTCGGGGACACCGGTGATCACCGCGCCCAGCCAGGCAATGGGACAGTTTTTCACGCAGGCGGCGGTGCCCGTAGCCGCCACCCGCAAGGAAGCCGAGCACCTAACCCGTGCGCTGGTCTCCAACGCCGAGCTCAATGACCGCACGGTGCACCTGGCCCAGCGCGCGGTCTGGGCGGCACACACGTATGCGCACCGGGCGGATACCGTCCTGCGGCACGCCGTCCCGGGCCGGGCCACGGGAGTGCACCGGGCCTCTGTCTCGGTGCTCCTGCCCACCATCCGGCCCCAGAATCTCGAAGGCGTCTTCCGCACCCTCGCAGGACAAACCGGTGTGGACCCGGAACTGGTGCTGCTCACGCACGGGTTCCGGCTCTCCCCGGAACGCTTGGCGGAACTCTCCACCAGGTTCGGACTCCGGAAGGTCGTCCTCCTCGAGGCGCCGAGGGAAGTTTCGCTGGGGGAGTGCCTGAACAGGTGTGTTGCCGCGTCCGGGGGGCAGGTCCTCACCAAAATGGACGACGATGACCACTATGGTCCGCACTACCTCAGCGACCAGCTTCATGCCCTGTCCTACTCAGGCGCCGACGTCGTGGGAAAACAGGCTCACTACATGCACCTGGAGACCTCGAACGCGGCTATTCTGAGGTTCGCAGCCAGGGAGCACCGGTTCACCGACTTCATCATGGGACCCACCATCATGGGCCGCAGGGACGTCTTCACGGACCACCCGTTCGAGCACGTTACGGTCGGCGAGGACACCGGATTTCTCCGGGCCGCCCATGCCGCCGGTAGGATCATCTACTCGGCGGACCGCTTCAATTACTTTCAGGTCCGGACCGGCGACGGACACACCTGGCAGGTCGAGGACGGCGAGCTCTTTGCGTCCGGCGATCTGAAATTCTATGGAAAGTTAAATGAACATGTTGACATCTAGGACTCCGGAGAATGACGCCCCCATCAAAACGGTGGCCGTCATCGGACTTGGCTATATCGGCCTGCCCACGGCGGCGATCCTGGCCACCAACGGTCTCGAGGTGATCGGCGTCGACGTTAATCCGAACACCGTGGCCGCCGTCAACAACGGTGTCGTGCCCTTTGTGGAGCCCGACCTGGGCATCCACGTCGCGGGTGCCGTCAGCCAAGGCCGGCTCCGGGCCCAGCTCGAAACCCCCAGCGCCGATGCCTATATTGTGGCGGTGCCGACGCCGTTCAAGGCGGACAAGTCCGCGGACATGTCCTACATCGGCGCCGCTGCCCGGGCCATCGCCCCGCAGCTGAGAGGCGGGGAACTGGTGATCCTGGAATCGACGTCGCCGCCCGGGAGCACCCGCCGGCTGGCTGAACTGATTCTGGGCCTGCGCCCTGACCTGAGCCTCGACGGCCAGGACGGCAAGAGTCTTCTGCTGGTGGCCCATTGCCCGGAGCGGGTGCTGCCGGGGAGGATCATGATTGAGCTCGTCACGAACGACCGTGTGGTGGGCGGACTCACATCGGAGGCCGCCGACGCTGCCGCGGCCCTTTACGGCGTGTTCTGCCAGGGCGAAATCCACCTCACGGACGCCGCCACAGCGGAGATGTCCAAACTCGTGGAAAACGCCTACCGCGACGTCAACATCGCCTTCGCCAACGAGCTCTCTGTGATCAGTGACAACCTGGACATTGATGTCTGGGAACTCATCCGCCTGGCCAATCACCATCCCCGGGTCAATATTCTCCAGCCCGGGCCCGGCGTCGGCGGCCACTGCATCGCCGTGGATCCCTGGTTCATCGTGGCCGCCGATCCCGAGAACTCTTCCTTGATCCGGACCGCCCGGGAAGTCAATGACGGCAAACCCGCCTACATCGTGGACCAGGTCCGGAAGGCCGTCAGCGACATCGACCGCCCGGTGATCGCGTGCCTGGGACTGTCATTCAAGGCCAACATCGACGACGTCCGCGAGTCGCCCGCCCTGGAGATCGTCCGCCGCGTGGCGGTGCTGCAGCCCGAGGCCGAGATTCTCGTCGCG
>DASWAW010000570.1:0-4752 GCA_036390955.1 Arthrobacter sp. | reverse complement strand
TGCACGGTTGATGCGCAGGCCGCTGGAGAGCTTCTCCATCGACTTGGCAACGCCATCCTGGGTGTTGGAGAGGTTGCGGTAAGCGTTGTTCGCCATAACGTTCGTGTTGATTGCCATGCCCATGGTGATTCCTCCGTGATGTGGGGCCGATATTTCCAGGCCGTCCGTGGCCTTCAAAAGATAGGTCGGACAGTTTCAGCCAGCGCGTCAGCAATCTGGCGAAAAACTTTTTCGGAGCCTCAAAAAGCCCGTGATTCCGCGGTCAGATGGTGGCAAACACCGGTGCCGGGCGCCGGGTAATCCCGCCGTTGGTCATCTCGGCGACCTTGGAAAGGTACGCATTCCGGCGCGGAGCGGAGATCCGCCGCTGGTCCGGGGCGTCCGGAACTGTCTCGGCGCCATAGTGGGCTTCCATGGCCTCGCGCAGGAGACGGACACCTTCGGACCGGACCTGGGAGACAGCCGAGTGCGTGGAGCCCAGCTCTTCGGCGAGGTCCTTGACGCTGCGTTCCTCCAGGTAGACCTGGGTGACGACGTACCGCATCTTCTCCGGCAGGGAATCCACCGAGGCGCGCACGAACTGGATCTGCTCGTTCACCAGGACGGATTCCTCCGGCGACGGGGAAGAAACGACGAGGATGTTCGCTGCGGCGTCATCCAGGACGGAGACGGTACGGTCGGCATCGGCCAGGGACGCTTCCGCGGTTTCCTTGTCCACCCCGAGCGCGGCGGCGATCTCATCGACGGTCGGGTTCCGGCCCAGCGACCCGGTCAGGAGCTCCTGGGTGACGGTGGTGTCCGTGATCCGGCGCCGTGTGGTGCGGCTGGCCCAGTCGTTGTGGCGCATCTCGTCGGTGAAAGCCCCGAGGATGCGGTGCCGGGCGTAAGCGCTGAACGGAACACCGCGGTCGGGTTCGTACGATTCGGCACAGGCGATGAGCGCAAGAGTACCGGCGGACGCGAGATCATCGCGGTCGAAGTGCTTTGCTTTGGCAGCGACGTCGGACACAAGGTATCCGACGAGAGGAAGGTTCGCGAGAACGATCCGGTCGCGGTCAGTACGATTCAATTACTTTGCCCCCTATAGGCATATAAAACAGTTCCGTTAGATGGCCATGCGTAGACATCTGGAGATCTCTCCCCGGAACGCGTGGGCTATTCCCCCGGTCTCCTCTATGCGCCGGTGGCCACCACGGGCCGTTTGGGGAAATGGCAGTCCTGTTTCGGTGAAGCCGTCTAACATCTGCCCGGGCTCCGACGACGGTGTATATAGGGCAGGAAAACGCCCTCGACTGCGCGACTGAATCTGAACCACCGAACCCGGAGGGAACACCATGGGGGCCGAAAACCTCTCATCCCTGCTCTGGCATGAGCGGAACCTGCTGGACCTGCTGACTTTCAAGCTGGAAACCGAGCAGTTGCTGCTGACCGCCGGGAAGTCGAAGTGGCTCCAGCACGCCAGTCTCGAAGTCGAGCAGGTCGTCAACAAGCTCCGCGAAGCAGGACTCGCCCGCACTGTTGCAACATCCTCCGTGGCCCTCGAATGGGGCGTCGACGAGCACGCTTCGCTCGCCCAGTTGGCCGCCGCTGCCCCCTCCGCGGGCCCTTGGGGTGAGCTGCTGCGTTCGCACCTGGAAGCCATGACGGTCCAGGCGGCGCACATCAGGGAAGTCCGAGACGCCAACGAACAGTTCCTCCGGGTCGCTGCCCGCTCCTCGCAGGAGACAATGTCGACCCTGCAGCCGGAAAACGGCACGTACGACTCCCACGGCGCCGCCAGCTCCGGCCTGGTCTCGGCCGGCGGCGGACACCTCTTCGATAAGGAGCTCTGACCGATGAGCACTTTCGGTTCGATCAACACCGCCTACTCCGGGCTGAGCGCAGCACGCGCGGCCATGGAGATTGCCGGTCAGAACATCGCCAACGCCAACACCACCGGCTACACCCGCCAGCGTGTGGACACCAGCCCGGTTGCGGCTCCGGCCAATGTCGGCCTGGCCGCCTCCACTACCCCGGTGGCCGGCCAGGGTGTCAGCACTGACAGCATCACCCAGCTCGGGGACAAGATGGCGGACAACCAGGTGCGCGCCTCGGCCGCCCAGGCCGGTTACGCATCCGTCCGCTCGGACGCGCTCTCCGCCATTGAATCGAACATGGGCGAACCCGGCACGGAGGGCATCTCTTCCGCGCTGCACACGCTCTGGGCCAACTTCTCCGATGTGGCCAACCAGCCCAACACGGCCGCGCCGGCGAACGTCCTGCTCCAGAACGCGACTGTCCTCACCGGCAAGATCGCCGCCGGGTACACCGCCATGGACAACCAGTGGACCGTCACCCGCGGGACTGTCGATTCGATGGCCGCGGACCTGAACACCAACGCCACGCAGGTCGCAATCCTGAACGGATCGATCCGGTCGACCATGGCCGCCGGCGGCAACGCCAACGAACTCATTGACCAGCGCTCACAGCTGGTCAACAACATCGCCAGCCTCGCCGGTGGAACCGTCCGGGACAAGGGCGACGGCACCATCGACGTCGTGGTCGGCGGCAACGCGATCGTCTCCGGCACCACGACCCGCACCGTGGTCGTCTCGGGCGCCGCCCGGATGAACGGCGCCGCGGCCTCCCCGGTGTCGGTCGAATGGGCGGACAAGCCCGGACAGCCCATCTCCCCGGACGGCGGCAAGCTCGCCGGGGCCATCTCCGTTCTTGCGGCAGCGAACGGCGGTACCGGCGGTGCCATTGCCGAATCGGCCGAGTCGTACAACCGGCTGGCGCAGAACCTCGCCTCGACCGTCAACGCCGTCCACCAGTCAGGGGCCACACCCTCAGGTGCCGCCGGCGGGGAGTTCTTCCACATCACGGCCGGCGTCCCCGCAGCCCAGGGGCTGTCCGTGGTGCCGAAGTCCAAGGACGACCTGGCCACGGGTACGGCAGGCGCCGGCGCCTTTGACGGCAGCAACGCCACCAAGCTCTCCGAGCTCGGCAACGCCACGGGCGGCCCGGGCGATACCTGGTCCGCGACCGTCACGACCACGGCCGTGGCAGCGAAGTCCGCCATCCTGCACGGAGACCTGGCCGAGAGCGTTTCGGCGGCAGCGGTCAAGTCCCAGGCGTCTTCCTCGGGGGTGGACCTGGATGAGGAGAACGTCCACATCCTCGCCGCCCAGCGCGCCTACCAGGCCGCCGCACGGGTCATGTCCGCCATTGACGAAACCCTTGACACTCTCATCAACCGCACCGGAATGGTAGGCAGATAGCCAATGCGCGTCACCAACCAGACTCTGATGATGTCCGCCCAGGCGAACCTTCAGAGCAATAAGGCCAACCTGGCCCGGCTTCAGCAGCAGGCGGCTGATCTGAAAAAGATCACCCGGCCTTCCGACGACCCCACCGCCACCGCCTCATCTCTGCAGGTCCGCGGCCAGCAGGCCGCCGCAGCCCAGTACAGCCGGAACATCGACAACGGCCGCGGCTGGCTCAACACCGCCGACTCCGCCCTGACCAGCACGACGAACATCCTTCGCCGGGTCAAGGACCTCACCATCCAAGGCTCCAACGGGACAATGACGCCGGCCGCCCGGGAAAGCATCGCCACCGAAATGGACGGTCTCAAGAAGGACCTCCTGGCCCAGGCCAACACGAGCTTCATGGGCCGCAACATCTTCGCCGGGAACTCTGATGCCGGCGCCGCCTTCACCTCCGCCACTCCCCCGGTCTTCACCGGCACGGGCAGCACGGTTGACCGTAAGGTCGCCGACGGAACCAGCGTCCGGGTCGATGTGGACGGGGCCGCCGTTTTCGGCAACGGGCCCGGGTCGGCATTCGAGCTGATCGACAACATTGCCAGCGATCTGCGCTCCGGCGCGAACGTGAACACTCATCTGGACGCCATCAGCGCCCGGATGGACACCGTCAGCGCCCAGCACTCAATGGTGGGCGCCAACGACGCGCAGATACAGCGCGCACAAGACGTGAACATGAAATCCCAAGGGACCCTGGAAGCCCAGCGGTCCGGAATCGAGGACGTAGATATGAGCAAGGCATTCCTTGACCTGCAGTTGCAGCAAACCAGTTACAGCGCCGCCCTGGCCGTCACCGCCAAGGTGCTCCCCCAGACGCTGATGGACTACCTCCGGTGACCGGGCTGACTTTCGTGGCCCCGCCGCTTGGCCTGGACCCGCTGACCGAATTCAACCTCGAGACCCTGGACGGTTCCGACGGGCTCTACGCCCTGCAGGCCGTCGACGCCGAGCTCCGCATGTTCCTGCTGGACCCGGTCGTGTTCATCCCCGGGTACAACCCGGAGCTAACGGATGACCAGGCTTCCGCCCTGAAGCTGGCATCCCCGGACGATGCAGCCATGTTCGTGATCGCCAACCACCGCGACGGCGCCACCACCGTGAACCTGCTCGCACCGATCATCGTCAATACGGTCACCGACATGTGTGCCCAGTTCATCCTCGAAGGCCAGGACTGGCCCATACAGGCCCCGCTGGGCGTCTGACCTGCGGCTTTACCTTGAAGGGCTCCTGCGCTGCGCAGGGGCCCTTCCTGTGCCTGTCAGCCCGTGTCCGTCAGATGCGGGATGTGCGGGGTCCGGCCTCACCGGACGCTGAACGATTTCCGGGCCGCGCCCAGAACCAGGTCCGGCTTGTCGAGCAGGTCCACCGGCCGGGCGCCGTCCAGGTAAGCGCAGCGGGTGACGAGCCATGAGATCAGGGACTGGTCCGATTTGCCGGCGGTGCCTGC
>DASWAW010000569.1:0-9885 GCA_036390955.1 Arthrobacter sp. | reverse complement strand
GACTTGGTCGCCAGGGGGGGCCACCGTTCGGGTCCTGACCCGAGCGGAGACCAACGCGGCGCGGATCTCTCAGTTGCGCGCCCAGGGCGCCGAGGTGGTCGAGACGGGTTACGACGACCCTGCCGCCCTCTTGGCAGCCTGCACGGAAGTTGACTGCGTGGTCTCTGCGATCAACGGTCTCGACAGTGCAATTTTCGGCGCTCAATCGCGCCTGCTGGAGGCGGCGGCCGCGGCGGGCGTGCCGCGCTTCATCCCGTCCGATTTCTCCATCGACTACCGCGGCATCCGGCCCCGAAGCAACCGGAACTTGCAGCTCCGCAGGGACTTTGCGCAGAGATTGGACGCAACCGAGATCCGGGCCACGTCGATCCTCAACGGCGCCTTCACCGACATGCTCTCCGGGCAGGCACCAATGGTCCTGTTCTCCCGGCGCCGCGTGCTCTTCTGGTCCGACCCGGACCAAGTGCTCGATTTCACCACCAAAGACGACACGGCCGCCTTCACAGCCGCTGCCGCCCTCGACGAGCGGTCGCCCCGCGTCCTTCAGATCGCAGGGGACCGGGTCACGGCAAGGACGCTGGCATCCACGATGTCCGACCTGACCGGAACGCAGTTCCGACTCCTCTACGCGGGCAGCGTCGGTTCCCTGACGACCATGAGCCGTGCGGTCAAAGCACTCATGCCGGCCTCTGACGAGCCGTTCCCACCGTGGCAGGGCATGCAGTACTTCGCCAGCATGTTCAGCGGCGACGCGAGCCTGCGTTACATCGACAACGACCGGTACGGCAGCCGGACGTGGACGACCGCCCGGGACATCCTGGAACAGCACCGTCAGCAGAGTTGACCGGATTGGTGTCCACGAACCCCATCCGGTCAGCGGCCCTTGGGTGACGCTCCAACGTGCCGCTAGGGTTTCTTGTCCTTCGCAGCCTCGGTGAAGAGGTCTCCCTGGGCGGCGCCGGAGCCCGACTTCCCGCCGCCCGAGCCGCGCAAAATGAAGGCGATGCCGACGGCGGCCACCGCGCCGGCCACCGGCCCGGCGACATACACCCAGTAGTCGCTGAAATTGCCGCCGGCGAGATCGGGCCCGAACGTGCGTGCCGGATTCATCGATGTACCGGAGATGGGGCTACCCCACAGCCCGGCCACGGCAATGTAGGCACCGACAGCAAACGCCCCGAGCAACCCGATGTTCTGGGCTCCGGAGGCGGTTCCCAGGATGACACTGACCAGCACCAGCGTCAGGAGTGCCTCCATCCAGAAGGCGGCGACAGCCGAATAGTCCGCCGCCGGATAGTTTGATCCGTAGGTGGCGGAGACGCCGATCACGGCCTGCAGCAGCACACAGGCAACCGTCGCTCCGATGAGCTGAACAACTATGTAGCCCGGCACCCTGCGCCACGGGAAGTCACCGCGGAGCGCGAACGCAAGGCTGACCGCAGGGTTCAGATGCGCGCCCGAGATCTTGCCCATGAACAGGATGATCCCCATCACCATCAGGCCCGGGGCCACCACGGCCGCCGTGCGGCTAATGACACCGGGGAAGGCCTGGCTCATCATGCCGCCCCCGGCCGCGACAACGACGAGCAGGAATGTGCCGTACAGCTCCGAGAAGAGGCGCCGCCATTCCTGGCGGGGATCGTTAAAATCCTGGATCCGCAGCAGGATGTTCTGCTCGACAGCGCCCAGTTCGCTGGCGAGATTGTGGTTGTGCTCCCGGTCCTCACGCGCGCGCACGTGTCCGCTTACATCTTTTTTTCGCTGGTCTTCCGCCATGGCTGTTCGCCTCCGCCGACGTTGGCATCGTGCCTGCCCAGAGGGGGTCGGCACCTGAGAGCCCCAATGTACCGCTGCCCGGGACCGCTGTCAGCGCTTCGCGGGTCGGCCGCTGGAGGCGCGAGGATGCAATGGGTGCCGTGCGCCCTCGCTCAACCATGTGATCACCAGTTCCAGACCGTCAACACGGCCCGGAAAATCGTGGGAAACATCCGGCGGACACCGTAGCTGTCCGGTGTCTGCGGGAATTCCAGACTCCAACGACCCGCCGTCGTGGCCGGATCCTTCGGCGGCGCGTTGACCATGGGCCGCTTCAGGGCCACAATCGCATTGTGAAGGCGGACACGGTGCTGCAGGCCTTGGCGGAGGTGACAGATAGCCTGGCCGGACGATTCCCGCAGGTTTCACGCGCACGAGCTTCGATGGGCCCGTCGGTGCGGGCACTGGACCGTCGATGGTCGACCGATGCGCACCTGCGCAGCCCTTCAGATTGAGCACGGACCGAGGCTCGTTTTCGCAACTCAGCAGGGACTGACCCAGGCAATGAGTGCCAGATGGCGGTTCCTGACGTCAAAGGGAGGTCGCCGATCATGGCCGAGACCAAAGTCAAGCACCGGAGCGTCGAGGAGCGCGCAGCGAAGGGCAAGAGACGCCGGGAAGATACGCCCGTCTCCAGCTCCACAGGCTGGGTTCCCGCGCCCGACCGCCCGGACCCCGTTGCGCTGCTCGAGGAACAGAACCAGACCCGGGAACAGGATCTCGTCCCGGTGCGCCACGGACGGATGCTGGTCTCACCGTTCACGTTCTACCGGGGCGCGGCCAAAATTATGGCAGCCGACCTGAAAGACACCCCGCGGGCGGGCCTGATCGCCCAGCTGTGCGGGGACGCCCATCTGTCCAACTTCGGCGTCTTCGCCTCGCCGGAGCGGAACCTGCTCTTCGACCTGAACGACTTCGACGAGACACTTCCCGGACCCTTTGAGTATGACGTCAAGCGCATGTCCGCAAGCTTCACGATCGCGGCGCGGAACAACGCCTTCAGCACCGAAGACACGCGCGATGTGACATTGACCGCGGTCCGGGCCTACCGGGAAGCGATGGCCCAGTTCGCGCAAATGCGCACGCTGGATATCTGGTACGCCAGACTGTCCGAGGAACAGCTGTTGGAAACCATCAACTTGGCCGTGGCTACCCAGAAGGGCAAGGCCCTCAAGAAAGCAGCCAAGGGCATGGAAAAGACGGCGCGAGCGAACGTCGCCAAGGCCCACACCCGGGACAGCCTGCAGGCGCTCTCCAAGCTCGCCGAGCGTGTGGACGGGAAGTACCGGATCGTCAGCCAGCCACCCATCGTCATCCCGGCACGGGAGCTGGGCGGATCATTCAGCATGTCCGAAGATGAGCTTCAGCAGGTTATTCGCGAACAGCTCCGTTCCTACCGGGCCACACTCCAGGAGGACCGGCGTCACCTCCTCGAGCGCTTCGAAATCATCGACGTCGCCCGCAAGGTCGTCGGCGTCGGCAGCGTCGGCACCAGGGCGTTCATCGCCTTGCTCCAGGGGCGCGACGAACAGGACCCGCTGTTCCTGCAGGTCAAGGAGGCCACGAGATCAGTGCTCGAGGACCACTTACCAAAGAGCAAATTCAAGCAGCCGGGCGAGCGTGTGGTGCAGGGCCAGCGGATGATGCAGGCCGCGAGTGACATCTTCCTGGGCTGGACCAAGGGCGTGCAGGACAACCGGTACCTGTACTGGCGCCAGCTGCGTGACATGAAGGGCTCGGCCGTTGTGGAAGCGATGAAACCGCTCGGCATGACCTTTTACGCCAACGCCTGCGGGTGGACTCTGGCGCGGGCGCATGCCCGCTCGGGTGACGCGGTGGCGATCGCCGCTTATCTGGGCAAGAACGACAAATTCGATCTGGCGATCACCGACTTCTCCGAGCGCTACGCCGATCAGAATGAGCAGGACTACCAGGCCTTCGCCGACGCGGTTCGTACTGGCCGGCTGGAGGCAATCGAGGGCCTCTAGCTGACCACCGTGCCCCACCTGGCCGGACGCGGCATCGGGCTCAGGGTGCTCACCCGCGCCCACGCGCGACACGCCCACACCGGGCACTTCTACCTCATGTAGAAACTATCTGCAAAACACGGTAAATTTAAGACAGAAGTATTCAATTACCGCGCGGCAGAGTCGATTGGCCGGGGCGGTCCTCACGAAGGATGTACGGAATGGCGAGTCTCGGTGAACTGGAACGGGCAGTGATGGATCTGCTCTGGGCAGGCCATGAGGCTGCCACGGCGAACACCCTGCGGGATTTGCTCGCAAAAAGTACCCGCCCGGAGAACGGTACCGCCGGACACGAAGGCAAGGACCTGGCCGTCACGACGGTGCTGACTGTGCTTTCGCGCCTTGAGCGCAAGGGCCTGGTCGAGCGTGAACGTGGTACCCGCCCGCACCGTTACCAGGCGGTCTCCAGCCGTGAGGAGCACACCGCTGAGCTGATGCACGAGGTCCTGGGATCCGCTCCGGACCGCGAGGCTGTGCTGGCCCGCTTTATTGGTTCCGTCACCGACACCGAGGCAGAAACGCTGCGCAAGCTGCTGGGACTCAGCTAGCGCCTGATGTTCTGGACCTCATGGTTTCTGGCGGTCCTCGCGATAGTGCTGGCCTGGCCGGTGCCTATCCTGCTTTCCCATGCCCAGTGGCCGTCCCGTTCGCCGTTCACGGCCATGCTGCTCTGGCAGGCGATCGCCCTTGCCGGCGGACTGTCCATGATCGGCGCCATGCTGGTGTACGGGCTGGGACCGGTGGGCGAAAACCTGCTGGCGGGACTGCGGGCCCTCGCCGGGATGGTCTTCAACAATGCGCCCACCACCGCGCTGGGCTTCTGGCACATCTTTGCACTCTCGGCCGCGGCACTGCTGACAGCCCACCTCGTGTTCACCCTGCTGCTGACGTACTACAAGATCCAGCGCCAGCGGCGGCGCCACCGGGAACTGCTGGCACTGCTCGCCTCCCCCTCCGCTGACGGCCCGCGCACCATGGTGATCAATGTCGACTCCCCCGTGGCGTATTGCCTGCCCGGGGGTGCCCGCTCGGTCACCGTCCTCTCCGACGGGCTCATGGCGGCCCTGGAACCCGCCGAACTCCGCGCGGTCCTGAACCATGAGAACGCCCATCTGGACCAGCGCCACCATCTGCTGCTCTGGGCCTTTGCGGCCTGGCGGCAGGCGTTGCCGTGGCTGCCCACCACGCGGCTGGCGCAGGAGGCGGTCAGCTCGCTGATCGAGATGCTCGCCGACGACGTCGCGTTGAAAACCGAGAGCAGGGCCACCCTGATCAAGGCGATCGCGATTGTGGCCAGCGGCTCCCACGGCTCCCACGGCGCCCGGATGGCCTTCGGAGAACCGGACCTGTCCGACGTCGAGCCCGGCCAGCCCGGTGCCACCGGAGGCGCCGGGTCGTCCCGGACGACGGCGTCCCGCGTCAGCCGTCTGCTCTCCCCGCAGCCTCCGCTCCCGGAACCCCTGCGAGCGGCAGTGCTGGTAGCCTGCGTGCTGCTTTTGGCGGTCCCGACCGCCTTGCTGATTGTTCCCGGCCTGCTGGGCTGAGCCGAACTGCGGCGGCCGCCGTCGAAGGCAGGAACGTCAGATGCCGGGCCGCCCCGCCCGGAGGCGGGACGGCCCGGCATCTGATGCCTTGCCGCGACCCCCGAGGCTACTTGAGCAGCTGGTTGCCCTTGTACTCGAGGTCCACGTTGCCGGCTCCGTTGCCCTTGGTTGTGCCGTTGACCGCCGACGTGGTCATCGCGAAGGTGAGCGTGGAGTGGGCGATGGCGTCTGCCATTTCCTCCAGCACGGTCGCGTTGACATTGGCGATGGTGTCGCAGGCCTGGTGGTAGCAGGAGTCGTGCGCCTCGCCGGCCACGCCGCCGAAGATTGCCGCTTCCTGTGCGGTCTTCAGGTCTTCCGCCCCGGTGAACAATCCTCCGGCCGGGATGCCGTTGTCGATGAAGCCGAAGTAGTCCGACCGCCCGTCGAATGCCGTCGGCGCCACGGGCAGGTTCTGGGACTTGAAGTAGTCCAGGAAGACCTTCTCCACCAGTGCGGAACCGTTGGGGCCCTTTTCACCGAACGCCGAGCCGTCGCCGTCGTAGACGAAGCGGACGAAGTTCGGCGAGCCGACCATGTCGAAGTTGAGGTTGACGGCGTGTTCCTTGACCTGGCGCGCGGTCAGCTGGGAGACGTAGTAGTCGGAGCCGATCAGCCCGGCCTCTTCCCCACCCCAGAAGGCGAAGCGCACCCTGTTCGTTGGTTCCGGACCGGCCCCCTTCAGCTGGATCGCGGTCTCCAGAATAGAGGCCGTCCCGGTGCCGTTGTCGTTGATGCCGGCCCCTTCGGGCACGGAGTCCAGATGCGCTCCGACCAGGACCGTCCGGTCCGCGCGCCCCGCGGTATCGGCCAGGATGTTGAAGGACTCGGTCTTGGTTATGGTGGCGCTGACTGCGACGTGCATCGTCACGTTCGTCAGCGCGGCGAGTCCGGCACCGGTGTCGAAACTCGTGCTGACCACCGGGATGTCCGGCTGGGGCGCGCCGAGAGTGCCGCCGAAGAGGCCGAGGCGGTCTTCGCCGGGGACGACGTTGCCCTGGTTGAAGATGATGGCCCCCGCAGCACCGGCGGCGGCGGCGTTGTCCGCCTTGATCCGGAACGTGCACGTGCCGCGCTGGATCAACGCGATGTTCCCGGCTTTGAAGCCGGTAAAGTCGCCCGCTTCACAGCCGCTCGTCGACGCGCGGTCACCCGTCAGGTTAATGTCGACGGCCGTCACGGGGGCCTTGACGTCCCCGTCACCGGAGTAGTCCATGTCCAGGAAGTCGTCGCCGTAGGCATAGACGTTGGGCGTCGGCAACACCCGCTCCAACGTGGCTCCGAGGGTGGTGTACCGCTCGAAGGTGAACGGCTGGCGGACGGGACTGTAGCCGGCTGCTTTGAGCGCCCCTTCGATGTACTGGGCGGAGGCCTCGTAGCCCGAGGTTCCGGCCGCGCGGTTGCCGCCGTTGCTGTTGGCTATGATCTGGAGTGCTTCAAGGTGTGCCGTGATGTTCTGGGCCGACACCGCGGAGCGCAGGGCGGCCGAGTTGGTTCCGGTTGCTGCAAGGGCGGGCGGCGCGAAGCTGACCGCCAGCCCGATCGTGGCGGCGATGGCCGCGCGCTTGATATTCCGAGTTTGCCTCATAGGGGTCTCCTGGATTTATGCTGCGGAATCCGGCCCCGGGCGTCATTGCCCGGGGCCGTGAGACGACACTATCGGAACGCGGTCTAGCGGGTTAGAGGGCCCTTGGGCACTGGCGTAACCCGGCAGCGGCCGCGATAATGCGCGCCGCCGGACGCCTCGCGGCCGTGTCAGGCGTCGATGCGCTCCCGGTCCAGGCTCGCCGCTCCGGCGATGATGAAGTCCTTGCGGGGTGCGACGTCGGAGCCCATCAACAGATCAAAGGTCTCCTCGGCCTGCTTGGCGTTCTCGATTCCGACCTTGCGCAGGGTGCGGTGCCTGGGATCCATGGTGGTCTCGGCCAGCTGCTCCGCGTCCATCTCGCCCAGGCCCTTGTAGCGCTGGATGGGCTCCTTGTACCGCTTGCCCTCCTTGGCAAGCCTGTCCAGCAGGACATGCAGTTCCGCCTCGGAGTAGGTGTAGACCATCTCGTTGGCCTTCTGGCCGGCGTTGATGACCTCCACCCGGTGCAGCGGCGGGACGGCGGCGAAGACCCGGCCCTGCTCGATCATCGGCCGCATGTAGCGGAAGAACAGCGTCAGCAGGAGCGTGCGGATGTGGGCACCGTCGACGTCGGCGTCGGTCATCAGAATGACTTTGCCGTACCGCGCCGCGCTGATGTCGAAGCTCCGGCCGGACCCGGCGCCAACCACCTGGATGAGTGCCGCGCATTCGGCGTTGGAGAGCATGTCGCCCACGGAGGCCTTCTGGACGTTGAGGATCTTGCCGCGGATGGGCAGCAGCGCCTGGAAGTCGGAGGAGCGCGCCAGCTTGGCGGTGCCGAGCGCCGAGTCGCCCTCAACGATGAAGAGTTCGGAGCGGGCGACCTCATCGGTGCGGCAGTCCGCGAGCTTGGTAGGCATGGAGGACGTCTCGAGGGCGTTCTTGCGGCGCTGGGTCTCCTTGTGGACGCGGGCGGAGATGCGCGACTTCATCTCGCTGACGACCTTTTCCAGCAGCAGCGCCGACTGGGCCTTGTCGTTGCGCTGGGACGAGGTCAACTTCGCGTTGATCTCCTGCTCCACGACCTTCGCGACGATGGCCCGCACGGCGGAGGTGCCCAGGATTTCCTTGGTCTGGCCCTCGAACTGCGGTTCTGCCAGCCGGACGGTGAGGACGGCGGTGAGTCCCGCGAAGATGTCGTCCTTTTCGATCTTGTCGTTGCCGGCCTTGAGTTTGCGGGCGTTGGTTTCGACCGCCTTGCGGAAGGTCTTGAGGAGCGCCTGTTCGAAGCCGGCCTGGTGCGTGCCGCCCTTGGGGGTGGCGATGATGTTGACGAACGTGCGCACGGTACTGTCGTAGCCGATGCCCCACCGGAGGGCGACGTCGACCTCGCAGTCCCGCTCGACCTCGGTCAGCTGGCTGTGGCCCTTCTCGTCGATGACCGGGACCGTCTCTTTGAACTTGCCGGCGCCGTGCAGCCGCCAGATGTCCGTGACGGCGGGGTCCGCGGCGAGGTATTCGACAAACTCGGAGAGGCCGCCGTCGTGGTGGAAGACCTCCTCGTGCGGGCCGGCCTCGCCCGGGGTGCCGGGGAGCTTGCGCTCGTCCCGGACGGTGAGTTTCAGGCCGGGGACCAGGAAGGAGGTCTGGCGGGCGCGGGCGGCGAGTTCGTCGTAGGAGAACTTGGCGTCCGGGGTGAAGATCTGCCGGTCCGCCCAGTAGCGGATCCGGGTGCCGGTGACGCCCCGTTTGGCCTTGCCCACGACGTCCAGCACGGAACCGTCAACGAAGGGCGAAAAGACCGAGGCCGGGTCCGGCTTGCTGCCGGTGTCGTTGAAGCGTCCGGGCTCGCCCCTCCGGAAGCACATCCTGTAGGTCTTGCCGCCGCGGTCGACGTCGACGTCGAGGCGCGCTGACAGCGCATTCACGACGGAGGCGCCGACGCCGTGGAGTCCGCCTGAGGCGGTGTAGGAGCCGCCGCCGAATTTGCCGCCGGCGTGCAGTTTCGTGAAGACGACCTCGACGCCGCTCAGCCCGGTTTTAGGTTCAATGTCCACCGGGACGCCGCGGCCGTCGTCGTGGATCTCCACCGAGTTGTCCGCATGCAGGATGATTTTGATGTCGTGGCCGAAGCCTGCCAGGGCCTCGTCGACCGAGTTGTCGATAATTTCCCAGAGGCAGTGCATGAGGCCGCGGGAGTCGGTGGAACCGATGTACATGCCCGGGCGCTTACGGACGGCTTCGAGGCCCTCCAGCACGGAGAGATGCCGGGCGGTGTAATCAGAACTTGGGGCCACGGGGCGGAAACTCCTTCAGGGACGGAACGGTTGCCGTGGGACGGGCAAGCATTTTGGCGCTCTTCCTAGGGTAGTCGGAGTGCCGCCGTCCGGTGTGCTGCCACTCCCCGGCCGCCGCTCGCGCCGGAACCCGTTACCGAGACGTGATACGCGTACAGCGAAAGTGGCCCATCCGGTCCACGGTTTCGCCGCGAATGCTGGTTATATAGGTATACCGATCTACCAAGGAGGCCGAACATGACAACAGCAGTTGCGGACCGCACACTCACCACCGTTGACCGGTGCGACCGTTGCGGAGCTCAGGCATACGTCCGGGTTGTTCTCGGAGCCTCCGGCGGTGAACTGCTCTTCTGCGCTCACCACGCACGCGCCGTAGAACCGAACCTTCGCCCGCTCAGTTCCGACTGGCACGACGAGACGGGCCGCCTCCACGAGAAGGCACCGGTTCCGGTCGACTAGACGTCCACTCAAGAAGGGCCCCTCCGTTGCGGAGGGGCCCTTCTGCGTTAACGGCCGGGACGACTCACGCTGCCGGGTTGACGTTGCGACTTAAACAGGAAACGCGGGGTCGGTTCCCGCCCGTGAATCCGTAGATC
>DASWAW010000568.1:0-4767 GCA_036390955.1 Arthrobacter sp. | reverse complement strand
GCTGATGCGGCCGCCGGAAAACCACGACCGCTTCGACCACCACAACGTCCGGATCCACGGAATCCGGCCCGAGCAGGTGGCCGGGCTGCCCCGCTTCGGTGAACTCTTCCCGGAGATCGGCGCCTTCATCGGCGGCGACGTGCTGGCCGCCCACAATGCCGCCTTCGACCTCGGGGTGATCCGTTCCGGACTCGAGGTCTCCGGCCTGCCCGGCCCGGCCTACGACTACGTCTGCACGGTGATGCTCGCCCGCCGCTGCTACTCGCTCGTGTCCAATTCCCTGCCCTACGCGGCCGAGGAAGCCGGTGTCCCGCTGGTCAACCACCACGACGCCGCCGAGGATGCGCGGGCCTGTGCCGGGATCCTGATTGACATCGCCGCGCGCAACGGCGCCGGCAGCATCGCGGAGCTGTACCTGTCCCTGGGCCTGGCGGTGTCCCGCCAGCAGGCCTTCGACCCGGTGCGCGATCCGCTCTCCAAGGCCAGCCAGTCAGCCGTGGACGCACTCGCCGGGGGAGGGGCCGCCGTGACGCCGGTCCGCGCCTACCAGCCCGGCTGGCCGGAGGAGGGGGCCAACCCGCTGCCGAACGCCTTGGCCGAGCCCGGCCATCCGCTGTTCGGCCAGACCGTCGTGTTCACCGGCGAGCTCGTGATGCCCCGGCCGGAGGCGAAGATCCGTTCCGCCGAGTTCGGCGCCCGGCCGGAGAGCCGGGTTACGGCCCGCACGACCGTCCTGGTGGTGGGCGACGGGTTCGTGGCCGCCGACCTGCGTTCCGGCCGCCTCACCGGCAAAGCCCGGCGCGTGCTGGAGCTGCACGACCGCGGCCAGCGGATCGAGGTCCTCTCCGAGGGCGAATTCCTGCAGATGGTCGGCGGCCACGTCGCCCCCGCCGCGATTGCCTGAATCCGTCCGGTCCAGGGCCTCCACGGTCATACTGCGCAACAAACATTTCGCCCGGGGCAGGCCTGCTCCTAGCCTTGAAGGATGAGCAAACTGACCTCGGCCCCCTCCGCGGCTCCGGCACCCGCACTTGCCCCGCGGGAAGGAAGCGTCTGGCGGTCGGTCTTCGCGTTCCCGAACCCGGTCAACGAGTACGCCGCCCGCATCACGGCGGCACTGGTGGTGCTGCTGTCCGTGGCAACGCTGCTGACCGGCTTCGGCTGGGGCCTGGCGCTCATTGCCGCGGGGTTCTGGCTGCGCGTGCTGTTCGGCCCGCGGATCTCGCCGCTCGCCCAGCTGTCCGTCAAGGTGCTGACCCCAAAGCTGGGGAAGACCCGGCTGGTCCCGGGACCGCCGAAGCGCTTCGCGCAGGGCATCGGCGCGGCACTGTCCACCACCGCCGCCGTGCTCCTGGCCGCAGGGCTGGCCCCGGCCGCCTGGATCCTGCTCGCCGTCCTGATTGTCGCCGCGTCACTCGAAGCATTCGCCGGCTTCTGCCTCGGCTGCGCCGTCTTCGGCTTCCTGCAGCGCCGCGGGCTGATCCCCGAAGACGTGTGCGAGGCCTGCAACAACATCTCGCTCCGCCGCGCCTAGTCGCCCCCCGGAAACAACCCGCCGCGCCTGCCGGCCGGCGCCGGTTCAGGTGCCGGTTACAGCTGCCAGCCGCGACGCCATGCCCCGGATAAGCTCCGGGGCCTCCAGCTCGGCAAGCCACTGGGCCGGAAGGCAGTCCTCGCCGTAGAACGTGCCCAGGATATTGCCGGCAATCGAGGCAGTGGAGTCGCTGTCCCCGCTGTGGTTCACCGCGAGCGCGATGGCCGCACGGAAGTGGGCCTCGGGGTGCCCGGCCGCCGACGGATCCGGCGCCGTGGCCAGCACCGCATACAGCGCGACGGCGAGTGCCTCCTCGGCCACCCAGCCCTCACCAAGTTCCCGGACCAGGTCCTCGGGGCCCAGCGGCTCGCCCGCGCCGCTCAGCCGCAACGCCGCCTCCAGCCGGGCAACGAGGTCCGGGTCGGGCACTTCACCCTTGCGCAGGTGGCCCGCGTCCAGTTCCCCGAGCGCGAATAGTGCTGCGTCGCGCAGACCCTTACCTGCGGTCAGGGCATGGATGACGAGGCTGAAGACCCCGGCGCCCTGCCGTGCCGCGGGATGCCCGTGGGTCAGCGAGGCGGCGTCCGAGCTGATCTTGTAGACGGCGCCGGCCTCGATGTAGGGGACCAGGCCGAACGGTGCCGAGCGCATCACCGTGCCGCAACCCTTGGAATCCGGGTTGACCGGCCGGTAAAACGTGCCCATCTCCCCGGTGGCCAGCCCGCTCAGGCAGGCGTTCCCCGGCGCGCGGCGGCGCCTCAGGACCTCATGGGAGTCGATCCAGCGGGGCGGCTGGAACGGCGCCGCCTCCGGAACCGGCACGCCCTGGGTGCCGAGCCAGCGCAGGTAGGCGAGCCACAGGCACGCGTTGGTGTCCGCGCCCACGCCCGAGTTTGCCCATTCCAGCGCCTCCAGCAGTCCGTCCACGGAGTACAGCGTGAGCTGCGTGTCGTCGGAGAAGTGGCTGCCGCCGTCGAGCGCTGAAAAATCCTGCAGCCCGTCCGGACCGAACTTCCCCCGGATGGTGGAAATGTCGTCGAATTCGACGGCGTAGCCGAGCGAATCACCGAGGGCACCGCCGAGCAGACACCCGTGGATCCGGGATTCGTGCGACGGGGTCGGTGCCGGTGCGGGAGTGATGGCGGGCTCGTTGCTCATGACTTACAATTTTACCCCGGCCCCATGTCGGAGCCGGTGCACAAGTCAACACCGGGACAGCAGGCGACCAATGCGCGAACCAGCATGGCGGAAGACCGGATCCACCCCCGACTACCGGTTCTCGCTCGCCAACGAAACGACGTTCCTGGCCTGGATCCGGACCTCCCTGGCCCTGATCGTGGGTGCCCTTGGCATCGACCAGCTGTTCCCGGACATCGCACCCGCACCCCTGCGGATCTCCATGTGCGTTGCCCTGGCCGTTATCGGTGCCGTTCTCGCCGGCCTGGCCTACCGCCGCTGGGGGCAAATGGAAGCGGCGATGCGCAACAACCGCGAGTTGCCGTTTTCCGGTGTGATGCTGGTGATGACCATCGGGGTGACGGCCGCGGCGTTTATCCTGGCCGTGCTGCTCCTGGTCGCGCGGTGAGCGCCGCGGGCCTCCGGGACCCGGGGCTGCAGCCGGAACGGACGTCGCTGTCCTGGGGCCGCACCCTGCTGGCCCTCTTCGCAGCCGATCTGCTGATTTGGCGCAGCTGGGCGGTCGCCGGACTGCAGTCCGCCCCGGCCCCCGCCCCGGCCCCCGCCTCCGCAGGCTGGGCTGGAGCGGCGACCACCGACTATCTGGGGGTCTGTGCCCTGGCGGCGATGGTCGCCACCGTGGTGCTGTGCCTGTGCGTCCTGGCCAGGGTGCATCAACTCCGGGACTCCTCCTACGCACCGCCGCCCTCCCTCATGCGCTGGGCCGCCGCGGGGATCATCGTGCTGGGCACCAGTGCCGTCGCCGCGATTGCGCTGGGACGCTGAGCCCGGGTCCAGCCAACGTCCAGAATCCGCTGGCAGACTGCTCGCTTACCCCAAACAAAGGAATTCCCGGCCATGATTACGCCTGCGTCAACCCTCGAGCCGTCCACCCGGCCGGCCGCCACCCCCGACGATCCGGCGCCCGTCGGACTGATGGGCCGGCTGTCCGCCGAGGCACTCGGGACCTTCTTTGTCGTGGTCGCCGGCCTGGGCGTGCCGCTGTTCACCATTCCGCAGTCGAACCCGCTCTCCGCGTCCCTGGCCGCGGGCCTCGCCCTCACCGCGGCGATGCTGGCCTTCGGGTACCTCTCCGGCGGCCACTTCAATCCCGCGGTCACGGCCGGACACGCCATCGCGGGCCGCATCCGGCTCACGGACGCGGCGGCTTACGTGGGCGCGCAGCTGGTGGGCGCGCTCCTGGGCGCGGTGACGCTCTTCGGCATCCTGCGCACCGTCCCCAACATCGCCGACACCAGGACCGCTTTTGACACGGTGACCGCCGGTTTCGGCGAGCACTCCATCATCCAGGTCCCGATGGCCGGTGTGCTGCTCATCGAGGTGCTCGGCGCCGCCCTGCTGGTGGCCGTCTACCTGGGGACCACCTCCGCCCGGAACCCGTCGCGGCTGGCGGCGCCCTTCGCGGTTGGCCTGACCCTGGCGGTGCTGCTGCAGTTCGGCCAGGCGCCCGGCAACACTCCTTTTAATCCGGCGCGCGCCACCGCGTCGGCGCTCTTCAGCAGCCCGGACGCGCTCGGGCAGCTGTGGCTGTTCTGGGTTGCCCCGCTGGTGGGCGCGGCGCTCGCCGGACTTGTGTTCCGCGGCTTCGCGCGGTCGACGCCGGCCGCTGCGCCGGGGCCGGACACGGCGCTGGCGCCGGAGGACGACGACGAACCGGACGAGGGCGACGAGCTGCTGGCGGAGTCCGATGAGGCAAAGTCCGATGAGGCAAAGACCGATGAGGCAAAGACCGATGAGGCGAAGCAACGCACGGCGGCCCCCGCCGGCCGCTCGGCCCCGGACTACGAGGCCCGCGACTTCTTCGACAAGCGCGGCGAGTAGGACTCCAACGCGGGGTCACTTCCGGCCCATCCCGGGCGGCGGCACCGGCCGGAAGTGACCCCGCGTTGCGGTTACGGAGCGGTGGCGCAATCCTGTCGGTGCCAGCCGATACCGTAGGAGCATGCGGTTATTGCACACCTCGGACTGGCATTTGGGCCGGTCGTTCCACGGCGTCGGGATGCTTGACGCCCAGCGCGCGTTCATCGACCAGCTCG
>DASWAW010000567.1:0-2078 GCA_036390955.1 Arthrobacter sp. | reverse complement strand
ACGCCTTCCTGGAAGGACTCGACGTCCATGACGGTTTTGTCGGTGTCCACCACCGCCACGAGGTCGCCGCGGCGGACATAGTCGCCGGGCTTGACCAGCCATTCGACGATCTTGCCGTGTTCCATGTCCGCCCCGAGGGAGGGCATCAGGAAGTCACCCACCGGAGCTGACCGCCTGCCTGGCCGCCGCAACGATCCGGTCCACAGAGGGCAGGGCCGCGAGTTCCAGGTGCTTGGCGTAGGGGATCGGCACCTCGGCGCTGCAGACCCGGCCCACCGGGGCGTCCAGGTCATAGAACGCGTTCTCGGTGATCCGGGCGCTGATTTCGGCGGAGATG
The DNA here is from genome assembly GCA_036390955.1 of Arthrobacter sp. GTDB lineage: Bacteria > Actinomycetota > Actinomycetes > Actinomycetales > Micrococcaceae > Arthrobacter. The sequence goes on along the minus strand of DASWAW010000567.1, from coordinate 1,741 downwards.
CTTCCGCTGCGCCAGCCTTCGTCCACGACGACGGCACGGTGGGTCCTGCGGACGGAGGCGAGGATGGCGGCCTCGTCGAGGGGGCGGAGCGTGCGCAGGTCCAGCACCTCGGCGTCGATGCCCTCGTCCGCGAGCTGCGCGGCGGCGTCGAGCACGGCGGGAAGCGTTCCACCGTAGGTGATCAGGGTGATGTCGGCGCCGGGCCGCCGGATCGCGGCGGTGTCAATGTCCACCGGGCCGGCATCGTCGTCGAGCTCCCCGGTCACGTTGTAGAGCGAACCGTGTTCGAAGATCAGCACCGGATCAGGATCCTCCAGCGCGGTCCACAGCATGCCGCGGGCATCGGCCAGGGTGGCGGGGGCGAGGATGCGCAGGCCGGGGATGTGGGCGAACCATCCCTCCAGGCTGTGGGAGTGCTGGGCGCCGAGCTGGCGGCCGGCGCCGGTGGTCATGCGGATCACGATCGGGACATTGAATTGTCCGCCGGACATGTGCAGCAGGCTCGCGGCGTTGTTTACGATCTGGTCCAGGGCCAGCAGGCTGAAATTGACGGTCATGATCTCCACGATGGGACGCATCCCCGCCAGGGCCGCACCGATTCCGGCACCCACGAAACCGGACTCCGAGAGCGGTGTGTCGCGGATGCGTTCCGGGCCGAACTCCTCCAATAGCCCCAGGCTCACAGCGAAGGAGCCGCCGTAGGAGCCCACGTCCTCGCCCATCAGGAAGACCCGTTCGTCGCGGAGCATGGCGTCGCGGATCCCGGCACGGAGTGCCTCGCGGTAGCTGGACTTCATGGCCCGCTCCGTCCACTGCCCGCGCCTGCTCCGTGGTCCCCGGCGCGCTCGCTGTAGACGAATCGGGTGAGGTCCTCCAATGGTTCGGCCGTCCCCGCCTCGGCGAAGTCGACGGCGGCGGCAACCTCGGCGTCGGCGTCGGACTCCAGTTGTTCCCACTCCTGGGCGGTGAGCTGGCCGGCGGCCTCCATCGTGGCGCGCAGCAGGCTGATGGGGTCACGCTCCAGCCAGCGGGCGACTTCGGCTTTGTCGCGGTACCTTTCCGGGTCGAACATCGAGTGGGCCCGGAAACGGTAGGTGCGCAGCTCCAGAAAATGCGGCCCGCCGCCGGCACGGACCGCCTCGACGGCATGGCGGGCGGCGTCTTCGACGGCGACGACGTCCATGCCGTCCACGCCCCACGCCGCGATCTCGTAACTGGCGGCCTTGAGCGCAATGTCCGTCTGGGATTCCGAGCGGCCCAGCGCGGTCCCCATCGCGTACAGGTTGTTTTCGCAGCAGAACAGCACGGGCAGCTGCCAGAGCGCGGCGAGATTGAGGCTCTCGTGGAATTCCCCTTCGGCGACGGCACCCTCGCCGAAGAAGCACACGGTGACGCGGGAACGGCCGGACATTTTGTCCGCGAGCGCCATGCCGACGGCGAGCGGCAGCCCGCCGGCCACGATCGCGTTGCCCCCGTAGAAGCGGGTGGCGGCGTCGAACAGGTGCATGGACCCGCCCCGGCCCCGGCAGCAGCCCTCGACGTGGCCGTACATCTCGGCGAGGATCGACCCGGCGGGGACCCCGCGGAGCAGGGCGTGGCCGTGTTCCCGGTAGGTGGCGAGGACGGCGTCCTCCGGGGCCAGGGTTTCCAGCACGCCGGCCGCCACCGCTTCCTCGCCGATGTAGACGTGCAGGAAGCCGCGGATCTTGGCGGCGCTGTACAGCTCGACGCACTTTTCCTC
>DASWAW010000566.1:0-2122 GCA_036390955.1 Arthrobacter sp. | reverse complement strand
CATGTTGACGGCGTAGGAGAGTGTTTTGGCGCCCATGAGCAGCCACGGGGCCCGTTCCCCGACCTCGCTGTCGTAGCCGCGGTCCAGCAGGATGACGTCGATCCCGGTCTCGCGCTGGCGCCTCCCGGCCGGGCCGGGCGCGGAGGCCTGGACCCAGCAGGTGGGCGTGGCCGCACCCTCGACACCGCGGGTCACGAGGAGCTTGACCACCAGTTCGTCGTCGGCGGCGGCCCCGGCGCCGGGCACGTGCTGGCGCCGGTATTCGCTGATTGCCGTGGCGATGGCCCGGCGCCAGGCGTCCTCCGCGGGGATGTCCAGTTCCAGCAGCCGGGCGGACCCGGCCAGCCGGTTCAGGTGCGCCTGGAGTTTGCGGGGCTGCCCGCCCACGGCCAGCAGCGACTCGAAGACACCGTCGCCGCGGGTGGCGCCCTGGTCCGTCGCCATCAGCTGGGGCTTGGTGGCATCGGCCAGCCGGCCGTCGTTGAAGGCGGGATCCAGGAAAACCAGCACCGGGGTGGGGGCGGGGACGGCGGCAGGAGAAGTCATGGCTTCAGCTTAGTGCGGCGTGCCACGGGATAGGATTTGGGGATTGCCCGTTCCGGAACTGTTCCGCGGGTCTGGAGCTTGAGGGGTTTCGCCTGTGCTGTGGCCATTTTCGCTGGCGGAATCACTCCCGTCCTGGCTGATCCTGATTCTGACCGTGATCGACCTCGCCATCCGGGTGCTGGCCCTCGGCATCATCCCCGGAAACCGCCGCCCCACCACGGCCATGGCCTGGCTTCTGATCATCTTCTTCGTCCCGGCCGTGGGCCTGGTCCTCTTCCTGCTCTTCGGCAACTTCCGGCTCTCCCGCAAGCGCCGTGCCCAGCAGGATGCCGTGAACATCCGGGTCCGCGCCGGGACCTCGGACCTGGCGATGCTGGAGAGCCGCTACGAGGGCCCGGAATGGGTGTTGTCCGCCGCGGAACTGAACAAGACCCTGGGCTCGCTGCCGATGGTGGACGGCAACCACGTGGAGCTCCTGCCCGGCTACCCGGACTCCATCAAGGAGATGGCCGCCGCCGTCCGCGAGGCCAAGACCTTCGTCAACGCCGAGTTCTACATCATGAGCTCGGACCACATCACGGACGATCTGCTGACCGCGATGGAAGAAGCCGCCGAGCGCGGCGTCGAAGTCCGCCTCCTGTTCGACCACCTGGGGACCCTGCGCATCAAGGGCTACCGCAGGCTGGTCGCCCGGCTCAAGGCCAGCAAGATCCACTGGCGGCCCATGCTGCCGCTGAACCCGCTGCAGGGGCAGTGGCGCCGGCCGGACCTGCGCAACCACCGCAAGATCATGGTGATCGACGGCGAGATCGCCTTCACCGGTTCGCAGAACCTAATCGAGCCCTCCTACAACAACCCGAGGCACCGCAAGATCGGCCGCGAATGGGTCGAGCTGATGGCCTGCCTGCGCGGGCCGATCGTCACGACGCTCAACGTCGTCTTCGCCACCGACTGGCTCAGCGAGACCGACGAGTCGCTCGAGGAACAGCTCGCGCACCGGCCCGAACTGCACGCCGGCAACGTCACCGCCCAGGTGGTGCCCAGCGGCCCCGGCTTCATCACCGAAAACAACCTGCGGCTCTTCAACACGCTGATCTACTCGGCGCAGCGCAAGATCTCGATCTGCAGCCCGTACTTCGTCCCCGATGACTCGCTCCTGTACGCGGTGACGACGGCGGCGCAGCGCGGCGTCGACGTTGAACTCTTCGTCTCGGAAAAAGGCGACCAGTTCCTGGTCCACCACGCCCAGCAGTCCTACTATGAGGCGCTGCTGGAGGCCGGGGTTCGGATCTACCTGTACAAAGCGCCGTTTGTGCTGCACGCCAAGCACTTCACCATCGACAATGACGTGGCCGTGCTGGGCTCCAGCAACATGGACATGCGCTCCTTCTCGCTGAACCTCGAGGTCTCCGTGATGCTCCTGGGGGAGGACATTGTGCGGCGGATCAGCGCTGTGGAGGACACCTACCGCAGCATTTCGCGCGAACTGACCCTCGAGGACTGGATGAAACGTCCAATGGGCGTCAAATACGTGGACAACGTCGCACGGCTGACGGCCACCCTGCAGTAGCCGCCG
>DASWAW010000565.1:0-1987 GCA_036390955.1 Arthrobacter sp. | reverse complement strand
GACCTGCAGATCAAGGCCGAGGAACTGGACCTGGACGCCATCCGCGGCGCCGGCATCTTCTGGTCCACCGTGACCGGCCTCTGCCAGGAACCCAGCCGCACCGCGCACCTCAAAGCCCACGAGGCCCGCCCCCGCACCGGGCTGAAGCCGGGCCAGTACACCATCCTGGACCTCGACTACCGGCCGATGTTCTGGGCCTCGGAAGAAGAAGCCCGGGAACAGGTCGCCAGAATCCTGCCGCACGTCACCGTGGCGATCGGCAACGACAAGGAATGCGCCGTCGCCGTCGGCGAAGGCACCCCGGACGAGCAGGCCGACCGGCTGCTGGCGGCCGGCGTCGAGATCGCCGTCGTGAAGCTCGGCCCCGAAGGCGTGATGGCGAAGACCCGCACCGAACGCGTGGTGTCCGCCCCGGTCCCGGTGGAAACCGTCAACGGCCTCGGCGCCGGCGACTCCTTCGGCGGGGCCTTTTGCCACGGACTGCTCGCCGGCTGGCCGCTCGCCCAGGTCCTCGACTTCGCCAACGCGGCCGGCGCGCTCGTCGCCTCCCGGCTTTCCTGCGCCGATGCCATGCCGACGCCGGACGAGGTCACCGCGCTGCTCGCCGAACGCGGCCGGCTGTCACCGGGTACCTACGCCACCGAAGGAGCAACGCTGTGAGCCTCAATCCCGCCTCCGCCACCGCCGCGGTGGACGATGATCCCCGCCGCTACGAGCACCTGAGCATCATCAGGCTCGAAGACCCGGACGCGATCGCCCGCGCCGCGAAGGCGCGCCGCCGCCACCCGGGCCCCAAGTCCGGCAAACAGAACTTCATTGTCGCCGCCGACCACCCGGCCCGCGGCGCCCTCGCCGTCGGGAATGACCCGGTGGCCATGGCCGACCGCCGCCAGCTCCTGGACCGGCTCCGGATCGCCCTCGCCAACCCGGACGTGGACGGACTGCTGGCCTCCCCGGACATTATGGACGACCTGTTGCTGCTCGGCGCGCTGGACGGCAAGCTCCTCTTCGGCTCGATGAACCGCGGCGGCCTCTCCGGCCTCGTCAACGAACTCGATGACCGCTTCACCGGCCACACCGCCGCCGCGCTGGCCGCGCTGGGCGCCGACGGCGGCAAGATGCTCACGCGCATCTGCCTCAGCGACCCGGACACCGTGGCCACCCTGGAAGCCACCGCCAAAGCGATCGACTCCCTCGCCGAACGCAAGCTCATCGCAATGGTGGAACCCTTCCTCTCCGTCCGGGAAAACGGCAAGATCCGCAACGACCTCTCCACCAACGCGGTCATCAAGTCCGTCGCGATCGCCGAGGGCCTCGGCTCCACCAGCGCCTACACGTGGATGAAACTCCCGGTCGTGGCCGAAATGGAACGCGTCATGGCGGCCACCACAATGCCCACCGTGCTCCTCGGCGGCGACCCGGACAGCAGCCAGGACGACGTCTTCGCGAGCTGGGAAGCAGCCCTCGCGCTCCCCGGCGTCCAGGGGCTCACCGTCGGCCGGACCCTGCTCTACCCGCACGACGGCGATGTCGCCGGGGCCGTCGCGACCGCGGCCTCGCTGCTGCACCACACCGAATCCACCCGCCCCGCAGAAGCATCGGAGTAACGTCCCATGGCAACGAGAACTGCCTCAGGAACACGCAGAATGACGGTGGCCCAGGCCGTCGTCGAATACCTGTCCCAGCAGTACACCGTCGATTCGATCGGCGGCCAGGACTACCGCGAGCGGCTCATCCCGGGCACCTTCGGGATCTTTGGCCACGGCAATGTTGCCGGCGTCGGCCAGGCCCTCAAGCAGTACCAGCAGCTCGATCCGACGATCATGCCGTACTACCAGGGCCGCAACGAACAGGCCCAGGCGCACCAGGCCGTCGGCTACGCCCGCCACACCCGCCGCCGGCAGACCTTCGCCATCAGCACCTCGATCGGCCCGGGGTCCTCAAACCTGCTCACCGGCGCGGCCCTGGCCACCACCAACCGGCTGCC
>DASWAW010000564.1:0-2082 GCA_036390955.1 Arthrobacter sp. | reverse complement strand
CGGTTCCGGGTCGAGATGGACGCGGCGGTGGTGGCGTCCTCGTGTCCCCAGGACCTCGTGGAGATCAGCCGGGGCGGCCCGAAGGACGTGCTGCTGGAGGTGCTGGACTGACGTCGCACCGCCAGGCCAGGGATCGGAGGCCTAAGCGTTCCAACTTCCGCAGTTGAGTCCGGGGAGTCGACGTCCGGCTCACCCTGACCACCTACCCCTCGGTCGTCCGAGGGGATGAGGGTCGAAGCCCTTGGGGGCTTCAGCACCCGGTGCTTCGCGATCCTACCTGGCGACCGCCCCCCATCTTGTCGGCCAACGTCCGCAGAACCGCCTGGCCTGCAACGCGAGCAGGTGCTCGGCGCCCCGGCGGGTCCACCGCATCCCTTTGCCCTTCATCCGTCGCTTGACGAGGAGGTCCTGGTGCTTCTCGACCACTCCCGAGCCCACCACGTGCATCCGGCCCCTGCGCAGGCGGCGAGGCAGCCGGTCCACGCCGTACAGGTCGGGAGCGACCCCCTCCAGGTAGCTCGCTACCTCACGGGCCAGCTCGGGGCGGATCAGCCGGGAGCGTCGGAGCTTCCTCGCGCAGGCCACAGGGTCGGCGAAGGCCAGGGCCTTCAGCTCTTCGAACCGGTCTGGATCCTTCCCCGAGACCTCCCAGATCCGTTCGGCCACGTGGAAGTGGTCGACCTGGTGCACCGCTTCGGGGAACCAGTCCCGGAACCCCTGCCCGTACTCGTCCAGCCCGTCGTGCACCCCGAGCACCCACCTCGCCCGGTGCAGCCCGACCCATGAGAAGCCCCGGGCGGCCAGGCCCTTGCCGAAGGCGTCGGCGTCTCCCGTCGTCGCGTAGCAGCCCTTGTTGAGCAGCTTGAACCGGCGGTGTCGCCTGCCTCCGGCCCGTGCTTTGCCCGTGTAGAACACCCCGGTCTTGACCTCGAAGCGATCGCCCTGCTCGCGTTGGGCGGCGAGGTAGGTGCCGTCGGCCTCCACCACCACGAGCTCGGGGGCGGGATCGACCTCGGGGGGAACCTCTCCCAGCTCGAACACCGAGTGAACGAGCGCGTTCTCTTCGATGCGGACCCGGGCGCCTTCGGCCTGCACGACGCGCCAGGCAGCGAGCGGGGAGAACGCCTCGCCGGTGAGCCGGGAGCAGACCTCCGCGGCCTGGCGGTAGGGAAGGCGGGTGGCGAGGTCGCACACGGCTTCCCTAAGGGCCGGGGAGGGCTCGGCCTGTCCCAGCCTGAGGGCCCGATCCAGGGGGTGGAAGCTTCCACCCGGTCCCTTCACCCGGTAGCGCCACATCCGGATCCTCCCGACGAGCGTGGCCACCCACCGCTCCTCCAGGCGCTGGCGGGCCCCGCCGGCGGCCTCGGTGAGGAGTCCGTCCAGGGCTCGCAGGGCTTCCCGGTACAGCTCGCGGGCTGCTCGCCGGCCCTGCGCGGCGATGGCGTGCTCAAAGGCCACGGGATCGCTCTCCTCGTCCACCGCCACCCGGAGCTCGACCACTACACTCACCTCGGGCACGAGGCTCACCTCCCTGTGGTCTCAGGTCGGGGCGAGCCTACGTGCCCTTCTGGTCGATCCCTCGGAAGCTCGAGCTGCGGTTCGCGGAACGCATCCGTGGATGGGCCGGGGTTTGACTTCCTCGGCTTCCACCACCGGCTGGTGCGCCCGAGACCACGTCGAGGGGTAAAGGGCTTCGACTTCCTGGCCCGTTGGCCCTCCAGTAGAGCCATGCAGCACGCCCGAGACCGCATCCGGTTCCTCACGATGCGGGCCCGGCTTGGTGCACCGGTCGAACAGGTCATCGCGGAGGTGAACCGCTTCCTTCGCGGTTGGGCCGGGTACTTCCGGTTCGGGAACTCGGCCCGCCCGTTCGACAAGATCAGGAACTACGCCCTCATGCGGATCGCGCTGTTCGTCGCCGTGCGACACCAGCGCCCCCGCTCCTGGGGCTTTGCCCAGGTCTACCGGTCCCCGGACACCCTGGGTCTGATCTCGCTCAATGGAATCGTCGTCGCTCCCAGGGCGAACCGGCCCTGGCGGGCTCCGTCCGAACACCGCCGGTGAAGGGCGTCGGTGAGCCGG
>DASWAW010000563.1:0-2567 GCA_036390955.1 Arthrobacter sp. | reverse complement strand
TCCACAGCTGAAGACAGCTCAGTGGTTTCGGTCACGAAGGATCCTTCCCCCTCGACGGCGTCCAGACTAGGAGCTGGACGCGATGATTTGATCTGGGCTGCAGTTCAGATCTGCAGCCGGGATTTCGGCCTTGCCGGATGGATATTGGCCAGCACGGCCGGTTAGAGCATCACCTGGCGCGTTCCGGAAGAAAAGGAACGGCGGGCTGACTTTTCAGGGGTGCAGAGAATGTTTCTGCGGATTCCTGCGTCAGACCAAAAGCAGGTGGCACCGGAAAATATTGCGCAGTAAAGGTGAGAGAGGCAACTAGGCCAACATCGCGGTCTTTGAACAGTAACTGAATTACCGCCTGCGTGATTACCGCCGGTGCACTTCCACTTTAGCACCTTCGACGTCCACAGCCAGCTTCATCACACGCCAGCCCACGTCCGGCGTGTTGCCGGCGGTGAAGGCGCCGATGAACTCGACGGCGGCCTCGGCCTGGGCCGCTCCGTTGGCAAGGACCAGCACGGTGGGGCCGGCTCCGGAGACGACGGCGGCAAAGCCCGCCCGCCGCAGGGCGGCGATAAGGTCCGCGCTGGGCCGCATGGCGTCTGCACGGTAGCTCTGGTGCAGATAGTCCTCGGTGCCGGCGAGCAGGAATTCCGGTTTCTGCGTCAGGGCGTGGATCAGCAGGGCCGCCCGGCCCGAATTCATGGCCGCCGCGTGGTGGCCCACCGAGGCGGGCAGCAGCGCCCGTGCGGCTTCGGTGGACAGTTCAAAGTCCGGCACGGCGACCACGGGGATGACCGCGGAGTCGACCGCCGCGCAGGTGCTGCTGTACTGGTCACTGTCCTGCCACGACAGCGCCAGTCCGCCGAATATGGCCGGTGCGACGTTGTCCGGGTGGCCCTCCATCTCACTCGTGAGCTGCAGGACCCAGTCCCTGTCCCGGCGTGACGCCGCCGGGACGAGGGCGTTGGCGGCGGTCACCGCGGCAACCACGGCGCAGGCCGAGGAGCCCAGGCCGCGGCCATGCGGATTAACATTGTCTGCCGTGATCCTCAGGCCGTCGTGCCGGAAGCCCAGGCGGTGCAGCGCCTCCGTGACGGCCTTGACCACCAGATGGCTGGCATCCCGGGGCAGCGATTCGGCCCCTTCGCCGCTGAGCTCAAATTCCAGCTCCCCGCTGTCCAGGGTCTCCACCGTCAGCGTATCGAACAGCGTCAGCGCCAGGCCGAGACTGTCATACCCGGGGCCGAGGTTTGCGCTCGTGGCCGGTACTCGCACCGTGACGAGCTGCCCGGCCGGAACCGCCGGCGTGTCCGCGGCGGACTCGGCCGGGATGGTGAGGGTGGTTTCCACGGTTACTTTTCTTCCAGTCCCAGGGCCGTGGCCACGGTGACCACGTCGTTCGAGACCTTGACGGGCTGCACTTCGCTGCCGTCCTCGGTGCGGAGCGCCCACTGCGGATCCTTAAGGCCGTGGCCGGTGACCGTGATGACGATCGTCTTGCCGGTCGGCACTTCGCCGGCCGCGTGCTTCTTGATCAGCCCGGCGACACCAGCAGCGGAGCCCGGTTCCACGAACACGCCCTCACGGGCGGAGAGCCAGCGGTGGGCGGACAGGATTTCCTCGTCCGTCACGGCCTCAATCACGCCGCCGGACTCGTCGCGCGCGGCGATAGCCGAGTCCCAGGACGCGGGGTTGCCGATCCGGATGGCGGTTGCGATGGTGTCGGGCTCCGTGATCGGGTGCCCGGCGACGAATGGCGCGGCGCCGGCAGCCTGGAAGCCCCACATGACCGGGGTCCTGGTGGACACTGCGGCCAGCGTGCCGGCCGTGGCGGACTCGAACGGCGCGCAGTACTCCTTGTAGCCCTTCCAGTAGGCGGTGATGTTGCCGGCGTTGCCGACGGGAAGCACATGGAAGTCGGGAGCATCCCCGAGCCAGTCGACCACTTCGAAGGCGCCGGTCTTCTGGCCCTCGATCCGTGCCGGGTTGACAGAGTTGACCAGGAACACCGGGTAGGACTCCCCCAGCTTGCGGGCGATATCAAGGCAGTTGTCGAAGTTGCCGTCGACCTGCAGCAGGGTGGCGCCGTGCGCGATCGCCTGGCTCAGCTTGCCCATCGAGATCTTTCCTTCGGGGACCAGCACCACGCACTTGAGTCCCGCCGCCGTCGCATACGCGGCGGCGGAGGCGGAGGTGTTGCCGGTGGAGGCGCACACCACCGCCTTGGCGCCGGCGGCGACCGCCGCCGTCATGGCCATGGTCATGCCGCGGTCCTTGAAGGAACCGGTCGGGTTCATGCCCTCGACCTTGAGGTAGACCTCGCACCCGGTGAGCGCGGACAGCTGCTGCGCGTGAACCAGCGGGGTGCCGCCCTCCCCGAGGGTGATGACCTTCGTCGCCTCGGTGACCGGCAGTCGTTCAGCGTATTCGCGGATGACGCCGCGCCATTGGTGAGCCACTTAGACTCCTTCTACCCGCAGTACGGATGTAACGGAATTGATGACGTCCAGGCCCTTGACGGCCTCGACGGTGGCTGCCAGTGCAGCCTCGCTTGCGCGGTGGGTCACGATCCG
>DASWAW010000562.1:0-4502 GCA_036390955.1 Arthrobacter sp. | reverse complement strand
TTCCTGTGTTTCCTGTCAGGACGGTCATTTGCTTACCGCTTTCTTGCGCATGGTCAGCAGCCACATGGAGCCGATGATGATCATGAAGAACAGGATCAGCACCGCGGAGGACAGCCCGTACTGGTTGTAGTCGAAGCTCAGCCCGTAGGCGTAGACGTTGAGGGTTTCCACCTCGTGGAAGGACCCGCCGCCCTTGCCCTTGGTGGCGTAGAGGATGTCGAAGGTCTTGAGGGCATCGATGCCGCGGAGCAGGATCGCAACGATCACGGTGGGCATCATGAGGGGCAGGGTGATGAGGAAGAAGCGCTGGGCGGCGTTGGCGCCGTCCATCCGGGCCGCCTCGTCGGGCTCATCGGACAGCGAGGTCAGCCCGGCGAGCAGGATCAGCACCACCATCGGGGTCCACTGCCACACGTCCATGAAGATCGTGGTGCCGAGCGCGGTGTCCTGGCCGGAGAGCCACGGCTGCGGCGGGATGCCGACCATGCCGAGCAGCTGGTTGACGAAGCCGATGTTCGGGTCGAAGATCAGCCGCCACATCATGCCGACAGCCACCGGGGTGGCCACGAGCGGCAGGAGGATGGCCACGCGGACCCACTTTTCACCGCGGAACGGGCGCCACAGCAGCAGGGCGATGCACATGCCCAGCACGACTTCGCAGACGAGCGCGACGCCGGTGAAGGTCAGGGTGCGTCCGACGGCAGGCCAGAAGCGTTCCCCGTCGGAGAGGACCGTGAGGTAGTTTTCCAGGCCGACGAACTCGGAGGCGGCCCGGACGGAGCCCTGCGAATCGGTGAGGCTCAGGAACAGGGTCCAGCCGAGGGGGAAGACGATCAGGACGCCGACGAAGATCATCGCGGGGGCGGCGAAGAGCCACTTGCGGTGCCGGTTGGCCCAGGCGGAGAAATTCTCACCGGCGCTGCGGGCGGGGCCGGCGTTCCGGCCGGATCCCGGCCGGGACCGGGCGTTGCGGGGAGGGGTCAGTACAGGCATGGTTCACCTAAAGAGTCGGGGGTGAAATGAAGAGCTGGGCCCGGCGGGGCGACGGCTTAGCCGCCGCCCCGCCGGGCGGTTCAGGGCGTGCTACTTCTTTTCGCTGTCCAGGAACTTCTGGAAGGCATCCTGGGCGGTGTCAGCAGCGGCAGACGCGTCCGCGCCCGTGATGGTGGCCACGATCGGGCCACCCACGATTTCGCGGGCCTTGCCGACCGTGACAACCTCGGGACGGTCGTGGCCGACGCCGTTCTTGGCGCTGGCGGCGATGGCCTCGGCCAGGTCCTGCGGGTAGGTGGAGGTGCCGGCCGGGTCGGACCAGACGGAGGCGCGGGGTCCGGGGACGCCGGCCTTCTGCGCTGCCAGGGTGCGTTCCTTGCTGGTGGCCCACTGGATGAACTTCCAGGCGTTGTCCTGGTTGGTCGAGGCCTGGTTCACCGCGAGGCCCCATGACGGGATGTTGTACGGCTTGGAGCCTGCCGGACCGGCGGGCAGTGCGGCGAAGCCGACCGTGTCGGCGACCTTGGACTTGGCCGGGTCGGTGGCGTTCTTGTAGAGCGAGTCGGCCTCGGTGTAGAAGGCTGCCTTGCCCTGGGTGAAGATGGCCATCGCCTCGGGCCAGCTCATGTCGGTGCTGACGTTGGCCGGGCCGTAGTTCTTGATCAGGCCGCCGTAGAACGCGTAGGCCTTCTTGGCGGCGTCGGAATTGACGGCGGACTTGCCGCTGGCGTCGGTGAAGTCGCCGCCGAAGCTGTACAGGAAGCTGGAAAACTGGGTGACGGCGGCGGACTTGCTGGTCCGCGCCACGAAGCCCGCTGTGTCCGGGTTGGCGGCCTTGATGGCCTTGGCGGCCGCTTCGAGCTCGTCCATGGTCTTGGGAACCTCGAGCCCGGCGGCCTTCAGCAGGTCCTTGCGGTAGTAGAGCACTTCGCGTTCGGTGATGATCGGGACGCCGACCACCTTGCCGTCAGCGGTGGTGGCCTTGACCGGGCCCTCCTGGTAGTCCTTCCAGTCCCAGGCGGCGTCGGAGGACACCTTGGACGTCAGGTCGGCGAGGTACCCGTTCTTGGCGAACGCCTTGCCCTCCTGGAGCGGGCGGTACATCATGACGTCGATCTCGTCGCTGCCGGCGTTGAGCTTGACGTTGTACTGGTCCGAGAGCTGGTCTTCGCCGAGCTGGGTCAGCTCAACCTTCAGACCGGTGGACTTCTCGAATTCCGGAATGGCTGCCTTGATGCCTTCGGTCCAGACGTGGTTCGCGAGGGTGACCCGGACGGTGCCGGCGGCTTTGGCGTCGCTGCTGCCGCTGGCTCCGCCACAGGCGGTGAGGCCCAGAGACAGGGCCGCGGCGACAGCCGCGTACTGCATGATCGAACGTCGCTTCATTACGACTCCCCTTAGTTCGTTAGGGCTGGCGTCACTGTCCAGCCGGCTGCAAATGCATCTTTACATCTGCTCTGGAAGCGATCTTAGAGAAATAAAGCAGACTTAAACAACCCCTTGCGCTCACCCGTATGATTTATTTATGAAAACCCCAAAGGCGGAGTCCTCAGCTGACCTGCATTCCGTGCTGGTCCACAAGCTGGGACTTGCCATTGCCGAGGGGACCCTGGCGCCGCACTCGATCCTGCGCCTGGACGAGCTGGAGGCCCAGCACAAGGTGTCCCGCTCGGTGGTCCGGGAGGCCACGCGGGTGCTCTCCTCCAAAGGCATGCTGGAATCACGACGGCGGCTGGGCACGGTGGTGCAGCCGGAGGACACCTGGAACGCCTACGATCCGCAGGTGATCCGCTGGCGGCTTGCCTCCTCCAAACGGCTCGAACAGCTGCAGGCGCTGAACGAGCTCCGCGGCGCGATCGAACCCCAGGCTGCCCGCCTCGCCGCCGAGCGCGCCTCCTGGGACGCCGGCAGCGACCTGGTCGCCCAGGCAGCCCGGCTCTGGGCAGCGGGCCAGCGCGGGGACCAGGACGATTTCCTCCGGCTGGACATCGAATTCCACGCCGCGGTGCTCAAAGCCTCCGGCAACCCCATGTTTTCCCAGCTGCACAAGCTCGTCACCGAGGTCCTGACCGGGCGCACCGAGCACGGCCTGATGCCGCACCTGCCGCACCACGAGGCGCTGCAGCTGCACGTCGACGTCGCCAGCGCCATCCAGCGCGGCGAGGCCAACGCGGCGCACGCCGCGATGAGCCGGATCGTGGAGCAGTCCACCGAGGAGATGGGCGACATCTGGTCCAGCCACCAGCAGCCCGCCACCCCCAACACGCAGCCCAACACACACCCTCACACACAACGCGGGGTCACATCGCGCCCATCCGAGGCGTCGGCATAGGCGCGATGTGACCCCGCGTTGTGGTGTTAGCGGCCGCCGGTGAGCTTCCGGCTCCGCTGCTCCTGGGCCATCGGCCCGTACGGGTAGACCCCGACGCGCGGCCGGCTCACCTCGCTGAGCCGCATCAGCTCACCCTCGGTCAGCAGCAGGTCCGCGGCGGCCAGATTGTCGGCGAGCTGCCCCGTGCTGCGGACGCCCAGGATCACCGAGGTCACGGCGGGCTGTTCCGCCAGCCACGCCAGGGCCACCTGGGCGGCACTTGCCTCGTGCCGGCCGGCGATGTCGTGCACGGCGTCCACGATCTCCCAGGTGCGCGGGTCCGCGTTCCGGGCCTTCCAGGCCTCCATGCCGCGCTCCGGGTTTTCGCCCAGCCGGGTGGCGCCGGCCGGCTGCTGGTCTCGCTTGTATTTTCCGGAGAGCCAGCCCCCGCCCAGCGGCGACCAGGGCAGCAGCCCGATTCCGGCGTCGAGCGAGGCCGGGACGATCTCGGACTCAATCTCGCGGACCAGCAGGCTGTACTGCGGTTGCAGCGTCACGGGTCCGTTCCAGCCGTGGGAGCGGGCCACGTGGACGGCCTTCGTCAGCTGCCAGCCCAGGAAATTCGAGAAGCCGTAGTAGGCGATCTTCCCGCTGCTGACGGCGTCGTGCAGGAACCGCAGGGTTTCCTCCAGGGGCGTGATCGGATCCCAGGCGTGCAGCTGGTACAGGTCGATCTGCTCCACGCCGAGGCGGCGCAGCGAGTCATCCAGCGCCCGGTTCAGGTGCCGGCGGGAGGTGCCGACGTCGTTCGGGGCCCGGCCCATCGGGAATCGGCCCTTGGTGGCGAGCACCACGCGGTCCCGGGCCTCCGGGCGCGCGGCGAGCCAGCGCCCGATGATCTCCTCCGAGACCCCGGAGCTGTAGACGTCGGCGGTGTCAATGAAGTTGCCGCCCGCGGCGAGGTAGCCGTCCAGGACCGCATGGGACTGTTCCTCGGTGGCTTCGGCGCCGAAGGTCATGGTGCCGAGCGCGTAATTGGAGACGACGGCGCCGCTGGTGCCCAGGGTGCGGTATTTCATGGGACTCCCCGTCAGTCTTCGGTGGGCGTGGTGCGCAGCGGGTGGTAGCTCCGCCAGGAATGCTCCGGCGCGTAGCCGAGCAGGCGCTTGGCTTTGTCGATCGAGAGCAGGGTTTCGTG
>DASWAW010000561.1:0-1654 GCA_036390955.1 Arthrobacter sp. | reverse complement strand
ATGACCTGCTGGCCAAGGACGAGGACGGCTCGCTCGTGAAGATCATGAACGAAACCGTAGACGGGGACTACCAGACCTACAAGGCCGAGTCCGGCGCGTTCGTCCGCGAGCACTTCTTCGGGCAGACCCCGCAGACCAAGGAAATGGTCCAGGACCTCACCGATGACCAGATCTGGAACCTCAAGCGCGGCGGGCACGACTACAACAAGGTCTACGCCGCGTACAAGGCCGCCACCGAGTTCAAGGGCAAGCCCACGGTCATCCTGGCGCACACGGTCAAGGGCTACGGCCTGGGCACCCACTTCGAGGGCCGCAACGCCACGCACCAGATGAAGAAGCTCACCCTCGCGGACCTGAAGGCCTTCCGCGACCACCTGCGCATCCCGATCACCGACGAGCAGCTCGAAGCGGACCTCTACCGTCCCCCGTACTACCACCCCGGCATGGACTCCCCCGAGATCCAGTACCTCATGGGCCGCCGCAAGGAACTCGGCGGATTCGTCCCCGAACGCCGCTCCAAGCACTCCGAGATCACCCTGCCGGAGGAGAAGGTCTACGAAGTCGCCAACCGCGGTTCCGGCAAGCAGATGGCCGCCACCACCATGGCGTTCGTCCGCCTGCTCAAGGACCTGATGCGGGACAAGGAGTTCGGCAAGCGGATCGTCCCGATCATCCCGGATGAGGCCCGCACCTTCGGCATGGACGCCTTCTTCCCGACGGCGAAAATCTACAACCCCAACGGCCAGAACTACCTCTCGGTGGACCGGGAACTCGTCCTGGCCTACAAGGAGTCCATCTCCGGCCAGATCGTGCACGCCGGCATCAACGAGGCCGGATCCGTTGCAGCGTTCACCGCCGCCGGAACCTCCTACGCCACCCACGGCGAAGCGCTGATCCCCGTCTACGTCTTCTACTCGATGTTCGGGTTCCAGCGCACGGGCGATTCCTTCTGGGCCGCCGCGGACCAGATGACCCGCGGGTTCATCATCGGCGCCACCGCCGGCCGCACCACCCTGACCGGCGAGGGCCTGCAGCACGCGGACGGGCACTCCCCGATCCTGGCTGCCACCAACCCGGCCGTCATGAGCTACGATCCGGCCTACGGCTACGAGATCGGCGTCATCATGCGCGACGGTCTCAACCGCATGTACGGCCCCGGCCCCGCAGATAACGATCCCTCGCGGAACGTCATGTACTACATCACGGTCTACAACGAGCCGATCCTGCAGCCGGCCGCACCGGCGGAACTCGACGTCGAAGGCATCATCAAGGGCATCTACCTGCTCGCGCCGGCCAAGATCGACGGCCCCCGCACGCAGATCCTCGCCTCCGGCGTGTCCGTCCCCTGGGCCCTCGAAGCCCAGAAGGTCCTGGCCAAGGACTGGGGCGTTTCCGCCGACGTCTGGTCCGTGACGTCGTGGACCGAGCTGCGCCGCGACGCCATGGCCGCCGAGGAGGACGCCTTCCTCAACCCGGGCAAGCCCGCACGCGTGCCGTTCGTCACCGAACAGCTCGCCGGGGCCACTGGGCCCATCGTGGCCGTGACCGACTACATGAAGGCCGTCCCGGACCAGATCCGCCAGTTCCTGCCGAACGAGTTCGCCTCGCTCGGTGCGGACGGGTTCGGGTTCTCCGACACCCGCGCCGCAGCGCG
>DASWAW010000560.1:0-2279 GCA_036390955.1 Arthrobacter sp. | reverse complement strand
CGCAGGCGCAGGTGGGCGTAACCCCGGGCCTGGGCTGTTTCGAAATTCACCCAGGCCTCGGCGTTGGCGGCGTCCCCGGTGGCGTCCTCGGCCAGGGTCCAGTTGCTGGGCTGGACGTCGTCCAGGGTCGCATCCAGCATGCGTCGGATGTCCTCTTTGCCCTCCAGGGTTTTGAGGTTCCAGGTGAAGGAGACGAAGTCGCGCCAGTACGAATCGTCGTCGAACAGTTCCAGCACGTCGTCTGTGTTGTGGCTGCGCAGCGCCTCATCGAACTGCGCCAGCCACGCCTCGACCACGCCGTTTGGAGTCTCAGGCATGTTTCCTCTTTCCATTGCCAACTGTGGGCAGGTCCCGGTGCATGACGTTCAGTCCATGCAGTGACCTGCCTCACAAGTAAAGTCCGCAGGGGGTTACAATCGGGTTACACAGGGCTCTCCGGGCTCTTGGCCGCGCTGATGCCGGTCAGGGGTTGCGGCAGCCGGCCGGGTGCGACGATTCGAGGGCGAGTTGGGAACATGAGCATGCGGCCGGGCAGTCGCTCCATCACGCAGCTCTCGGACCTGAGGTTTTCTGCGCCGGCGGAGTACGCACGGGCACTGCGGAAGGCACACGAGGCCACGGTTTCCGGCACTCCGCATCCGCATTTGTCGCCGTCCCTCGCCAAGTCCTGGCAGCGTTCCCTGGCTCTGGGTATCAATCCGGACCAGCACCGCCCGGTCCACCGGCATGAGGTTTCCGAGGCGCGCTCACTCAGTGCCGGCCACCGGCTGGCCGCCGTGATGCCCGCCCTGTCCCAGTTGCTGGCCGATGAGACGGCCACCGGGCGCCACCTGTTGATCGTGACCGATCATGTGGGCGAAGTGCTGTGGCGCGTTGGCAGCCAACAGGCGTTGAAACTCGCGGACTCCCTGGAGTTCGTGGAGGGTGCCGACTGGTCTGAATCGGGCGTCGGCACCAACGCCATCAGCGAGGCACTCGTGACGGGGGCGCCGGCACAGTTGTTCTCGGCCGAACACCTCGTGCGGACGCATCACGACTGGGCCTGCACGGCGTCCCCGATCCGGGATCCGCTGACGGGGGAAGTCATCGGTGTCCTGGACGTTTCCGGCCCGTTCGAATCCGTCACGCCGGACAGTCTTCGGCTGGTGCGGTGTGGCGTGCGGCTGGCTGAAGAGCTGTTGAAGTCCGCCGCCCCTCCCGTCGGGGGCGCCGGCAGGACCGGGCAGTCGGGCGGGTATTCCGGCGGCAGCTCAGAGTCCGGGGTCCGGTCACAGCTGACGCTTCAGTTGCTGGGGGACGCACCATCCGCGGCGCTCGACGGCGGCAGTCGCCGCCCGCTAACGCTGCGCCGGGCCGAGATTCTGGCCCTGCTGGCGTCCCGCACCCAGGGCTGGAGCGCCGATGAACTGGCCTACGAAATCCACGGGGATGCCGGCACCGCTGCGGCAATCCGGACCGAGATGCACCGCATACGCAGCATCCTGGGCAGTGTGGTGGAAGCGAACCCCTACCGTTTCTCGTCGGATGTCAGGGTCGTGACCGATGCCTCGGTCGTAGCTGGCCATCTGCGGGACGGCCGGGTTGCCGAGGCGTTTGCGGCCTACGCGGCCAAGCTCCTGAACCGTTCAAGCAACCTCGCCGTCGGGTTCATGCGCGATGAGCTCAATGAAGCCGTCGGCGCCTCCGTGCGGGCCAGTGGTGATGCCCGGCTGATGCTGCAGTGGTGCACGAGCGACATGGGCTCCTCGGATACGGCTGCCGCAGCAACTGCGGCCAGACTGCTGGGGCCCCAGGATCCGCGTGGCCGGCTGGTGAGTGCCCGGATGGAACGGGTCGACCGGGAACTGCGCGCCTGAGCGCGGTGCCGGCGGCATCGTGACGCGTGCCGAAAGGTGGTCCCGCTGCTAGGGAGCAGGCGCCGCTACGCCGGGGCACCCCTGGCCTTGCGGGTTGCGGAGGCAATCGTCAGCGTAGTTCCTGGTGATGGAGCGCCAGACGCTCACGGTCTGCGGCGTTGAGCTGAACTGCCCCTGGCCCGGGATCGGCAACGGCGGGCCGCCATTGACGGAGTAGGTCCCCTGGAAGTGGGTCGTCAGCACCACGGAGAAATCTCCGGTCTGAGTGTAGATGTGGCTGGTGGCCGTCTTTTCGCCCCAGCGGTCCTGCGGGAGGGAACCGCCGGCCGCAGTCTGCGGCCCTAGCGAGGTCCCGTCGCCGTAATTCCAGGTGTACTGGACTGGTTTGGCGACAATCGAAACGATTTGGCCAAGCATGTCTAC
>DASWAW010000559.1:0-6261 GCA_036390955.1 Arthrobacter sp. | reverse complement strand
GCGGCAGTTCGAAGAACACCACCGGCCGCCAGCCCAAGAGCTACTCCGGTATCACCCCCGTCCAGCCGGGCACCGGCGGAGCCGTCCACGGCAAATCCTCGGGGTCCTGACATGGCTGCCAGCGCGTCATGGACCGTCTGGGGCCTCGAAGCCAGCGTCACCGTCACCACCCCCGGAGCGCTCCCCGCGGCCGAAGCCATCGTCCGGCGAAACCTTGCTGACATTGACGATGCCTGCAGCCGCTTCAGGGGCGACTCGGAACTGGCGCTGCTGGGTCCGCACCTTGCTGCGGGCGCCCACGTGAGCCAGATGCTGGCCCTGCTCGTCGAACGCGCCCTCGACGCCGCCCGCTGGACGGACGGCGACGTCGACCCGACCTTGGGCCGGGACCTCGAAGCCCTGGGCTATGACCGGGACATCGTGAGCGTCAGGCTGCTCTCCGGCTCCGGCCCCGGCCCCGGCCCCGGGGAAAGTGCATCCCCCGCCGGGCCCCGCATCCCCCGGGAGGCCCCCGGCTGGACCCGCGTCAGCATTGACGGGCGCACGCTGAAAGTCCCCGCGGACATCCGTCTCGACCTTGGAGCCAGCGCCAAAGCCATTGCCGCGGATCGGGCCGCCCATCACGTGTATACCGAGCTGGGCTGCGGTGTGTTGGTCTGCCTCGGCGGGGACCTTGCCACCGCCGGCCCCGCACCGGATGGCGGCTGGCAGGTGCTCGTCCAGGATCTTGTCGGCGACCCGGCCCAGCAGGTGAGCCTCGGTGCAGGGTTCGCGATGGCCACCTCCAGCACCCAAAAACGGCGGTGGGAGCATGCGGGTGCGCAGGTCCACCACATCCTTGATCCGCGGTTCGGTCTCCCCGCCGAAACCGTGTGGCGCTCCGTCACAGTTGCGGCCCCGACCTGCCTGGAAGCCAATGCCTTCAGCACCGCCGGCGTCGTCCGGGGTTACCGGGCCGTGGGCTGGTTCCGGGACCGGGGCATAGCCGGCCGCTTTGTGGACCAGCAAGGACGGACCACCGTCACCGGCGGGTGGCCCAGCGAGCAGCGCGCGACGTCGGGAGGGCAGCACCGTGGATGAGGCCATGTGGGCTTTCGGGCGGGTGAGCGGCTTCATCTCGCTGGGTTTGTTTACCGCGACGGTGCTGCTGGGCATCCTGACCCGTTCCGGCCGGCCGCTCATCGCCCTGCCGCGGTTCTCTGTCACCCTCCTGCACCGCAACTTCGCCCTCCTCGCCTCCGTCTTCCTCGCCCTCCATGTGGGGTCGCTGCTGCTGGATTCCTACGCCAAGCTGAACCCGGTCGATGTCCTCGTCCCGTTCCTCGGTTCCTACCGGCCGTTCTGGCAGGGCCTGGGAACGGTTTCCCTGGACCTCGTGCTTGCCATCGTCATCACGGGCCTGCTGCGCCACCGGATCGGGCAGCGAACCTTCAAGGCCGTCCATCTGCTGAGCTACGCGATGTGGCCCATCGCCCTGGCCCATGCCATCGGCAACGGCACCGACGGGACCGGCAAATGGTTCCTGGTCCTGGCCGCAGCGTCGGTGGCAGCCGTCGGCGGCGCCGTTATCTGGCGACTTTCCGCCACCTTCCTCGAAACGTCCAAAGCCCGCCAAGGAGGCCTGCCATGACCCCGCCCAACACCTCGCTCGCCGAATCGGTCCTGATCCCGGCGCCGGCGGGGACGTTCAGGCTCTTCGCCGCCGGGGCTTATGCAGGGCTGAAAGACCATCTCAGTGTCTTCGGGCCGCTGGATACTGACAGCATCGGACCGGACTTCATCCGGGTGCTCGAAGCCTCCGGACTGACGGGGCGGGGCGGTGCCGCGTTCGCGTCGTGGCGCAAGATGGCGGCGACCGCGGAATCCCGCTCGGCCGGGATCCTGCCCGCCCGGCCGGTGGTGATTGCCAATGGCGCAGAGGGCGAACCGCTGAGCTTCAAGGACCGGACGCTGCTGGCCAACGCCCCGCACCTGGTGCTCGATGGCCTGCTGGCGGCCAGCCGCGCCGTCGCAGGCTCGCAGATGTACCTCTACGCCGCCGCGGACAGTCTTGCGGGGGTGGCCAGTGCCATCGCCGAGCGGCCGGAAGCGCGCCGGATCCGGTTGGTCCCGGCGCCGGAGGGCTTCATCGCGGGGGAAGCCAGCGCCGCGGTCAACGCCATCGCCACCGGTGCCGCACTTCCACTGGACAAGCGGCGCCGCCTGAGCGAATCCGGACTTAAGGGCCGCCCCACGCTGGTACTGAACGTCGAAACCCTGGCCCACATCGGCCTCATCGCCCGCTACGGTGCCGCCTGGTTCCGCAGCGTAGGGTCACCGGCCGACCCCGGCACCCGGCTCGTGACAGTCTCCGGACCGGGGCCGGCACAAGTGCAGGAAGTCGCCGGAAACGCGGCACTCGGGACCATACTTCACGACGCCGGCATTGCGGCCGGTTCCCTCTCCGCCGTTCTGGTCGGCGGATACCACGGCCGATGGGTCAGGCCGCTGGACTACCGGATCTCGCCCTCCGGCCCGGACGGACAGGCGGTCCGCCCGGGGGCGGGAGTCATCCACGCGCTGCAAGCCGACCAGTGCGGCCTCGCGGCCACGGCGCGGATCCTTAGCTATTTGGCGGGGGAGTCCGCCCAACAATGCGGACCCTGCATGTTCGGGCTGCCTGCCATGGCAGGTGTCCTCAACCGCATCGCCTCCGGCGAACCCAATCCGCAGCTGCCGGGGGAACTGGACCGGCTGAGCCAACTCGTCTCCGGCCGGGGCGCCTGCCATCACCCCGACGGGACCGTCCAGCTGGTCCGCAGCGCTCTGGATGTCTTCGCCGACGATGTCAGGGCCCACCTGACCGGCTGGTGCACGCGGCAGGACGGGGGCGCGGCATGAGCGCCACGCTGCACATCGACTGGACCAAGTGCGACGGCCGCGGGCTGTGCACCGAGCTGCTTCCGGCGCTGCTGGCCCGTGACGACTGGGGCTACCCGGTGCCGCGGCGGAGCCGGTCCGGCAACCGCACCGACGTGCCCATCGGCGCGGACAGTCTGGACGCGGCGACGGATGCCGTCAAGCTGTGCCCCCGGCTGGCCCTGTCCCTGGTGAACGAGCGGAACAACAAGCGGGCCTAGACCGGCGAAGTTAATGGCGCGTCGGCCTGCCTAATGGGCGGCGAGCCGGGTTGCGCGCAGCACGGCGTCCGTCAGTGCGGCCGCCTCGCCGTCGGGTCCGGTCGCGCTGCGGTGCCGGGTGTCGACGACGTCGAGCCGCCACTCGGGCGCCTCGATCCCCAGCTCCGTGGCGAGCTGCTCAGCCGTGTAGAACCGTTCCGGCGCGTGATCATGATGCTGGCCCCAGGGCGGCAGCCCGTCGGGGTGGTGGCCCACGATCAGCAGCGTTCCTCCGGTCCGCACCGCTGCGGCGGCCAGTTGCAGGGCCTGCTGCCAGGGCATGACGGTGGAGTGCAGGAACTGGGCGGTGACCAGGTCGAAGAGCCCGCCGGGCACCCAGGTGGCCAGATCCTGCTGCACCCATTCGATGTTGCCGCCCTGCCCGCGTCCCTGCGCATGCGCTTTGGCCCGTTCCAGCGCGACTGCTGAGACGTCGAGGGCGGTGACTTTCCAGCCGCGGCTGGCGAGCCAGATGGCGTCCGCGCCCTCGCCGCAGCCCAGGTCAAGGGCTGTTCCGGGCGGAAGGGGCGCGGCCTCGGCGATCAGCTGCGGATTCGGCTCACCGCTCCAAATCCTGGCCCGGCTGCGGTACATCTCGTCCCAGACTTGGGCCGCGCCGCCGTCGTTGCTGGGTTCGGTGTGCTCGTGCTCCGTCATCGCTGTCCTTGGAGGTCGTGGGTCTTGTGGCCGTTCCCACATCATGGCAGGGGAAACCTCCCGGCGACACCAGACAAGCGGCGGACGCCGAAAATCGACACACGAAGATCACGGCACGGAAACGCTCTCGAAACCTCGGTGGTGGAGTCTGGAGCCGGAGAGCGGAATGACACTGGGGTGAATCCGAATCCGAGGAAGGATCAGGCCATGACTGCAGAAGATGCCCGGCAGATTCAATCGTGTGAGGAGCTGTCGGTGGGGGACCAGATCGAAGCGTGGCATAACGGAAAACTCTTCCACCGGGGCGAGGTCATCCGGACGGTGGCGGCCACAGACCTGTTCTGGATCCTGGATGAGAAGACCGGAACCCGGAGGCTCATTGACGCCGAGGCCCTCGTTATCCTGCGCGTGGCGGCCCCGGCGGCCCCGGCGGGCGCATGCAGTGCCGAGGCCGCGCACGCTCCGGGAGCCGTGCGCAGTGCTGAGGCCGTGCATGCCCCGGCGGGCACGGGCACGGCCACGGCCACGGGCGGGGCGGCCGGACGGCCGGCCCTGGGGGCTCCGCCGGCCAGGGTGCCGGCGTCGCACGTCCCGCTGTTCCAGGCACCCAGCCTGGTGCCCTGAGCGGGGGGAAGACGGCGCGGGCCCTGCCGGATGATAGACTGGTGGAACTTGATGTGCAGTGATGCCCACTGATGTTCCGGTTCATCAACCGGTTCCCCTGATGGATTCCTTCCGGAATCCGCCCGCAGGGAGTGGGATTTTTTCATGTGAGAGGCACATCCTGCGTCGATGAACGCGTTCTATTTGGTCCCGGCCGCCGTCTTACATAGCAGCTGGCCGGTTGATCACCTGACTTTTCTTCGGCGAACCCCTGGGCCAACCGGCACCGGGGGCCGATATCCGCATGGATACCGCCTGAAAGACCTTTGAAACATATGACTACTTTTGCTGCCCTCGGCACGCCCAAGGCTCTCGCCGACACCCTCACCGCCCAGGGGATCGTTGAACCGTTCCCCATCCAGGTCAAGACCCTGCCGGACACCCTGGCAGGACGCGACGTTCTGGGCCGCGGCCGCACCGGCTCCGGCAAGACCATTGCCTTCGCCATCCCGCTTGTAGCACGACTCGCTGAGCGGGAAGCCAAGCACTTCCGCAAGCCCGGCCGCCCGATGGGCCTGGTCCTCGCACCGACCCGCGAGCTGGCCACCCAGCTCAACGCGACCATCGAACCGATGGCCAAGGCCATGGGCCTGAACACCACCGTGATCTACGGCGGCATCTCCCAGGCCCGCCAGGAAAAGGCGCTGCGCGCCGGCGTCGACATCGTCATCGCCTGCCCCGGCCGCCTGGAGGACCTGATCCGCCAGCGCGTCCTGACCCTCGAAGGCGTCGAGATCACCGTCCTGGACGAGGCCGACCACATGGCCGACCTCGGCTTCCTTCCCGTGGTCAAGAAGCTCATGGACATGACCCCCAGCCAGGGCCAGCGCATGCTCTTCTCCGCCACCCTGGACAACGGCGTGGACAAGATCGTCCAGCGCTACCTGTCCAACCCGCTGACCCACGCCGTGGATGAATCACAGGCCGCGGTGACCACCATGGAACACCACGTGCTCGTCGTCAACGACCAGACCGTCAAGAAGCAGCTGATCGTCGAGCTCGCTTCGGGCGCCGGCCGCCGGGTGCTCTTCATGCGCACCAAGCACCACGCCCGCAAGCTGGCGAAGACCCTGACCGACGCCGGCATCCCCGCCGTCGACCTGCACGGCAACCTGTCGCAGAACGCCCGTGACCGCAACCTGGCCGAGTTCTCCTCCGGCGAGGTCCGCGTCCTGGTCGCCACCGACGTTGCCGCCCGCGGTGTCCACGTCGACGACGTCGAGCTGGTCATCCACGTCGATCCGCCCACAGAGCACAAGGCCTACCTGCACCGCTCAGGCCGTACCGCCCGCGCAGGCTCCGACGGCACCGTCGTGACGCTGACCCTGCCGGAGCAGCAGTCCGACGTCAAGAAGCTCATGAAGGCTGCCGGCGTCGAGGTCAACTTTGAGCGCGTCACCGCGAACTCGCCGCTGGTTGCAGAACTGGTTGGCGAAATGGCCGACAAGATCGATCCCCGCACCCGCGCCGCGCTGCTGGCGGCCAAGTCCAACCAGGGCGGCGGCAGCTCCACCGGCGCCAACGCCGAGCGCAAGCGGGCCCGCCGCACCACCCAGGCTGCACCCACTGCGGGTGGCCGGGGCGGCCGTGGCGGTCGCGGACGCGTCGGAGCCGAGGCTCCCCGCACCGATCTTCCGCGCGCCGAGCGCCGTGCAGTGGCCTACGAGGGCCAGGCTGCCGCGCGCAACGCCGCAGAGCGTGTGATTGAGCGCAACGAGGACCGGCAGGATGCCGAGCGCGCCGAGCGCCGCAGCGTCCGCAGCCGCTCCACCTCGTACGGCAC
>DASWAW010000558.1:0-3012 GCA_036390955.1 Arthrobacter sp. | reverse complement strand
GTCCGGCTCCGGGCCTGGATCAGCAACAACGTCTACCGGGACCCTTCCCTCAAGAGTCCGCGGCTGCGCGCCCGGCACGAGGCCGTCCTGTCCCTGCTCGCCGGCGTCCCGTCCTTCTCTGAGAAAGACCTTGACGACCGCATCGGGCTGGCTGAGCAGTTCGTCCGGGATCACGGCCACCGGCCCTCCGGACGGGACATGCCCTGGTTCAAGGACTACGTCCATGGAACCTACGCGCTCGATGGGCCCTACGGCGTGCAGTCACCGCTCAACGACGTCCGGGCCGCGCGGCTGAAAGCCATCATCGCCAGTCCGAGCCTGATCGACTTCCGCTGGTCCGGGAATCTCGAGGAACTGAAGGCGTACGCCGCCTCCCGCGGCGGGTCGCTGCCTACCAGCTGGGACGATCACCTCTTCCCCTGGCTGACTATCCAGCGACGCGCCTACCGGCAAGGGAAACTCTCCGCGGACCGCACCAACCGCCTTCTGGCTGTCCCCGGAATCCTGCCGGTGAGTTCAGGGCTCCCCATCGCCGCATGATCCCTGATGAACCCCGGCCCCTTTTGAACCCCGCCCTTCTGAACGGAAGAACCTCATGAAGCAACTCATCCCGATCACCGTCCTGGCCGCCGCCCTGCTGCTCACCGGCTGTTCCGCGCCCGATGCCACGCCCCCGTCCGCGGACGTCACAACCCCGGTCATTCCCGCCCGTGCGCCCGGCGCCCTCTCCGGGGACAGGGTCATGCCGGCCACCAACACTGTGAAGGCCGGGGACGGACTGAAAGTCAGCGGCTCCGGCTGGGCACCCGGATCCACCGTCAAGCTCGGCGGCCAGAAGACACCGCCGCGCCCTGCCGAAGGCACCGTCGGACAAACGCCTGAGGCCACCGCTCCCGGGACCTTGGGCCAGGACGTCACCGTCAAGGTCGGCGACGACGGCCGCTACGAAGGCACCTTCACGATCCCCACTGACGCTGCCCCGCAGAGCTTCCTGGTTGTCGCCAAGGGCAGCGACGGGACCACCGGCGGGGCCCTCGTCACCATCGGCTAAGACACGGCGTCGGCGGTGAGGCTGATCTCCTGCTCCGCACACATTAGGTTTGAAGCAGGAACACCTGCACCAGACCAACACCCCGGGAGCACGCCATGACCAGCAGCATCGAATACGCCGACGTCACCGACAACGCTATCGACACGATCACCTGTGTCTGCGGCAATTCCTGTTCAGATGAGGGGATGCCCCAGTGCGACGCCAATGGCGTCGTCTTCCACCTGTCGGTCGGCGAAGCGCCCGAGGGCCTGGCCGAAATGCCCGACGACGCCGATAAGCTCTACACGCTGTGCCGCAGCTGCGGCCGGGTCTACCACGACCAGACCACCGTCCTGACAAACACGGCGCCCGTCGTCAAAATCGTTGACGTCGAGTCCGGACCCGTCGCCGAATCCCTGCGCATTCACGACGAACTCCAAAGCTAAGCCCTTGGACGCCGCCCGTCCCGACATCCGGGGCGGGCGGCGTTTTGCTGTCGGGGAGCCGGAGCAGGGCCTCCGTACACATGAGGTCCATGGCAAACCTTCACAGCGACCTGCGCGAGCTTCTCAGCCGTAACCACTCCGACAACCCGGAAGTCCAGGACCTCCTGCTTGAGCTGGAGCTCACACTCGATACGGCCGGCACCCCGGAGTACCAGTACCGCAACCACCCCACCTGGGACACGACCTGGATGGACCTGGACGAGGCGCAGATCGCCGTCGTCCTGAAGCACGGCCACACGGTTGAACGTCGGCTCGTTGCCGGCGGCTGGGAACCCGTGACGGAGGTGCCCGGTGTTTCCGATTGATATTGACGCCCCGCGCCCGGTCATCCCGCACTCGGAGCGGATCTTCGCCGCCTCGAAAGAACTCCACGACGCCTACGCCCGGGACGAGGAATGGACCCGGCGCATGCCGATCCATGAGGGGTACGTCTTCTTCTTCCTGGAGGTCACCAACGACGCTATCGGCGACCTGATCCGCCGCTGGGATGAGGCCGGCCGGCCAGGGCCCTTCCCGGATGCCCTGGCGGTGCAGGAAGAGCTGAAGCGCATCATCTGTCTCGAAGACACGCAGGCCGCGGCGGCAACCTCGTGACTAAGAACCCTGCCCCGAAGACACCCGGTACCGACCCGCTCGGCGCCCTGCATTCCGCTATGACCCTGAGTTCCATGGACTGGGGCTCAGCACCCGACCTCGCCTGGATCTACGGCATCGCCGTCGGCTGGGACGGCCCCGCCATAGCCGAGCTGGCCGGCAAGTTCAGCTGGTCTTCAGAGAAGGTCGCTAAACTGCGGAAGCTGCGTCGCTACTTCCGTGCCGCCGAACTGGCAGAGGAAAGGCGCAGAGCATGACGGGCACGATTCCCTGGGCGGACCGGTTCAACACCTACCTCACCGACCTTGAAGCCCACGTGGCCAAGCACGGGCATGTGCCAGCCAAGACCCCTGCCAAGGCTGAACTTTGGATGGATGTGGACCGGCTGCTGCGGATGCTGGTCTCCCGGCGGACCGACGAACCCACTAAGGCCCGGATCAAGGCGGTCCTCGCAGCCACCTCCTGGCGCGACCGGCCTGCCGCGCGCGCACCACGCACCAGCCTCGTCGACGTGAAGTTCGCCGCGTACCTGCTGGAACTCGAAGCCTTCGTGTCCGTCCACGGCCACACCCCGCTGGCCAATGGCCCGGACCCGCAGATGGACGTCCGCCGCCTGATCCGCCGGCTGGCATCCACCACTGACGCGGCAGTACGTGAGCGCATCGAGGTGCTGCTCGCCACCCGTCCGGCGGCCGCCGCAGGGCCTGGCAAAGTCGCCATGAAGCTGGCCGCCTACGTGGCGGACCTGGAGGCTTACGTGGCCGCCCATGGACACCTCCCGTCCTCCGGCCCGGCAGCGGCACTTCAGCTGAAGAAGTCACGCCTGAAGTACCGGCTCACCGCCAACGACACCGATCCGGGAATCCGGGAACGCATCGCCGT
>DASWAW010000557.1:0-1856 GCA_036390955.1 Arthrobacter sp. | reverse complement strand
ACCGCTAAACTAGAACTTGCCGCTGAACCGGAGTTCGACCACACCGTCATCAATGATGACGTTCGACGGGCAGCGGACGAGCTTGTTTCACTCATGGGGCTGACCCCGAACCCGCGCTAGGCGCCGGGACGTATCGGCCCGTTAGAATTTGGAGAATTCGTGTCCACGAACCTTGAAGGCATCATCAACCCGCCGATCGACGAGCTGCTGAAGGCTGCCGATTCGAAGTACGGACTGGTGATCTTCGGCGCCAAGCGCGCCCGTCAGATCAACGCCTACTACGCCCAGCTGCACGAGGGCCTGTTCGAATACGTCGGCCCGCTGGTCGACACCAAGCTGAACGAGAAGTCGCTCTCCATCGCGCTGCGCGAAATCAATGAAGGCAAGCTCGTTTCCACTCCGATCGAACCTGCAGAGTAGTTCCGCAGACGCAGACGGAGTCTCACGTGCGCATAGTCCTCGGAGTCGGGGGAGGGATCGCCGCCTACAAGGTGGCGTCGCTCCTCCGGCTTTTTACTGAAGCCGGCCATGACGTCACGGTCATCCCCACGGAGGCCGCGAACCGCTTCGTCGGCGTCGCCACCTGGGAGGCGCTGTCCGGGCACCCGGTCAGCACCAGCGTCTTCGACGAGGTGCACACCGTCAACCACGTCCGCCTCGGCCACGAAGCCGAGCTGATCGTCGTGGCCCCCGCCACTGCCGACCTGCTGGCACGCGCGGCCGCCGGCCAGGCCAACGACCTGCTGAGCAACACCCTGCTGATGGCCGGCGGCTGCCCGGTGCTGATGGCCCCTGCCATGCACACCGAGATGTGGCAGCACCCGGCAACCCAGGCGAACGTCGAAACGCTCCGCAGCCGCGGCGTCACCGTGCTGGAGCCCGCCTCCGGCCGGCTGACCGGATCCGACTCCGGGCCGGGCCGGCTGCCCGAACCCGAGGCCATCTTCGAAGCGGCAATGGCCCTCGCCGGTGCGCCCGCGGTGCCCGCGACGCTGCCGGCGCCGGATGCCGCACCGTCCGCGCCGCGTCCGCTGGCCGGACTCACCGTCACGATCAGCGCCGGCGGCACCCGCGAACCGCTGGACCCGGTCCGGTTCCTCGGAAACCGCTCCTCCGGCAAACAGGGGGTGGCGCTGGCCGTCGCCGCCCGCGACGCCGGAGCGAGGGTCCGGCTGCTGGCCGCCCACATGGACGTCCCGCCGCCGGCCGGCGTCGACGTGGTCAAGGTCGAGACGGCGCTGGAGCTCCGCAAGGCGGCCCTGCACGCGTCCGCCGATTCCGACGTCATCATCATGGCCGCCGCCGTCGCGGATTTCCGCCCGGCCGATGTCTCCGGGACGAAAATCAAGAAGCGCGACGACGTGGCCGATCCGGTTATCGCGCTGGTCCGGAACCCGGACATCCTGCGCGAACTCGTCGAGGTCCGCGACGCAGCCTCACGCAACCAGCTGATCGTCGGCTTCGCAGCCGAGACCGGCGACGCTGAAGGCGACGTCCTGGAATATGCCGCGGCCAAGCTGCGCCGCAAGGCGTGTGACCTGCTGGTGGTCAACCATGTGGGGCAGGACAAGGTCTTCGGCCAGGACACCAACTCCGTAGTCATCCTTTCGCGCTCCGGCTCCGAACCCCAAGAGGCGTCGGGTTCCAAATCCGACGTTGCGGCTGCCGTGATCGACCGCGTCAGCGCCGAGCTGAGCCGGGTCGTTCCGCCAGCTTGAACCTGGCGTAAGCAACGTCTCCTTAGCACGGGGACACACGCCGCCGGACGTCCGTTTTCCAACCAGTAAGGTAGTTGAGTGACTTTACCGCTGCACATCCCTGATTTCCACGGGTCCACGCCCGCCTCGCTCCGGCTC
>DASWAW010000556.1:0-3989 GCA_036390955.1 Arthrobacter sp. | reverse complement strand
AGGAGCCGCGTTGTGGCCAGGGCCGCGAAGCCGGGCTCGCCCATGAAGTACAGCGGAACCTGGACCAGCAGCCGCAGCGCCAGCACCGCGATGATCACCCAGGTGCCGATCTGGTAGGCCTTGACCCGGGCCGGGTCCTTCCGCCAGTCCAGGCCCTCGTTCCTGATGAACCCGAAAATCAGCCCGGCGAAGGGCCAGCGGACGGCTATCGAGATTGTCATCGCCACGATGTAGGCGGTGTTGGTGAAGAACCCCGGCACGTAGAAGTCTTCGGCCTTGCCTGTGCTGTTGGCGAGCCACGCGGAGACGCCGACGCCGGCAATCCCGGCCAGCGCCTGTGTCAGCGGCTTGCGCTGGACCAGCCGGACGACGGTGAAGGCCGCGGCGACGGCCAGTGAGGCCACCAGGGCCAGGGGACGCTCGCGGGTGACGGTGAAAGCAACCAGGAAGACCAGGCCGGGAAGGATGCTTTCGGCGATGCCCTGGATGCCGCCGGCGCTTTTGAGCACGTCGATGTCGCCGTTGCTGGAACGGTGCAGTCCTGCTTTGGCCGCGTAGCCTTCAGCGAGCTGCGCCACGGTGGGCTGCTCGGCGGCGGGCTGGGTAACTGCGGGCTGCGCTGCGGCGGGGCGGGCGGCCGGTCCCTGCCCGGCAGATCCTTCCGCGGCAGGTCTCAGCCCGGCCGGTCCCTCCCCGGCAGATCCCGCGCCGGCAGATATCCCGCCGGCAGCGGGCTGGGGTTTCTCGGGCAAGGTCATTGCTCCTCCTGGCGGGAGAGTATTTCGTAGCGGGGATTGAACATGGTCGGCAGGCCGTCGCGCACGGTGACCATGCCCTGGAGCCGGAGTTCCGTGCCGGCATCGATCCCGGGGATGCGGCGCCGTCCCAGCCAGACCACGCGGAGCCGGTCCGTGGGGACCGACGGGCGCTGGCGCCGGGCGCCGGCGGCCGGGGCTGCCGCACCGGTTGCTGCCGCGCCTGCGCGGGCGCCGCGGGTTTTGGCCGGAGGCGCGTCGTGGTCGACGACGACCGCGGTGAACGCGGCGACCTGGCTTGCCGGCGCGTAGGTGACCGCCTCGATGTAGCCATGGCACAGGACGCGGCCGCGGACCGGCAACCCCCTCACGGAGACAGAGGAGGCCGGATCCAGGCGGGGGGCATCAGCCAATCTGGGTAATCTCCGGTCCACGTTCGGGCTGTTCGAGGTCCGGGGCGGACTGCGGGGCCGGTGCGGCATTGTCCTTGGGCAGGCGGAGCTGCAGCAGGTCCCTCGGCGGCATCGGGCTCTCACCGCGGACCACCACAATCTGCCGGAACAGCCCCTCCAGCCCGGCGGCCGCATCGCGGTCCACGGCAGCCTCGCCGCCGAACACACCGCGGAGGAACCAGCGGGGACCATCGACGCCGATGAAGCGGGCGACGCGGTAGCCCTGGCTGGCGTCCGAGCCACTGGCCGGGAGCTTGGCAAGCAGCTCGGCACCAAACCCGCCCTGGATTTCCTCGACCTGGCCGCCCTGGCTGCCGACGGACTGGCCGATCTGCTCACGGATTTCGTCCCACAGGCCTTCGGAGCGGGGAGCTGCGAAAGCCTGGAGCTGGAGGCTTGAGCCGTTCAGGTCCATGGTGACGGCCACGACGCGCTGCGTCGCTTCCTCGACCTCGAGCCGGAGCTGCAGGCCTTCCGCAGGAGCAATCAGGAGGGCACCCAGGTCCACGTAGCCGTCCTGGTCCTCGATTTCCGAGACGTCGAAGGGGCCCGTGGCGCCGCGGACGGACGCAGCGGAGGACGTCCCGGCGGAGTCACTGGCGGCAGCGTCAGCTACTGCCTCCTGGGTTTCCCCGGGGTCTGTCAGCTGTTCCTGCTTGGCTTTCCTGCCGCGCCCAAAAACCATGGGGTTGTCTCCTTAGTTGTGATTCTGTGCCACCGCGTCGCCGCGCGTCCGCGTGGCGACTGCCGTCTCGTGCTGTCTTATGCAGCAAGGGCGGTCGGCTGATACGTCCTGCAAATAGGTCCTGCTCATAAGTCCCTGCGTAAATACTGCGGGTCCTGTCCGCTGCCGGTCAGACCGGCGCGCCGAAACCCCCGGTGGATCCGAAGCCGCCGCCGCCGCGGACCGAGCCGCCGAGTTCCTGAACCGGCAGGAACCGTGCGTACTCCACGCGCTGTATAACCATTTGTGCAATTCTATCGCCGCGCTTGAGTTCAATCGCCTGGTGGCGGTCAGTATTGAGCAGCGTCACCGCAATTTCCCCGCGGTAGCCGGCGTCGACGGTGCCGGGGGCGTTCACGACAGTCAGTCCGTGCTTGGTTGCAAGCCCGGACCGCGGGTGGATCAGGGCCACGAAACCGTCGGGGAGGGCGATGGAGACACCGGTGGGGACCAGCCGGCGCTCCCCCGGTTCCAGCACCACGTCTTCCCGGGCGCGCAGGTCCGCTCCGGCGTCGCCGGGGTGGGCGTACGACGGCGGCTCCAGGCCGTCGTCGAGCATCTTCAGCTGGACCGTCAGGGTGGGGGTTCCGTACTCTGCCACGGGCTCACCCGCCGGCCGTGCTTCCGGCCGTGCTTCCGGCTCTGCTTCTTCGGCGGTGTCCAGTGCAGTCGTTTCTTCAGTCACAGTCCCTCACTCTAACGCCAGCGGGGAAGAACGGCCTAGCGGCGGCCGGCGGACGCGGACGCCCGCCCCTGCATCTGCCGCCAAGGTGAAATAGGCCGGGAAAAGTGGAAAGCTGGGCTTATGCCCGAATCCAGTGCAGCCGTGCCTGCCCCCAACAGCACCCCCAGCGACGCCGCCGTTTTGTACCACGAGAAGCTCTGGCCGAACTTCTGGATCTGGCTGGTGGCGGCGGGACTGTCGGGCGCCGGGATCCTGGTGTTTGCCCCCATCAGCATGACCGCCGGGCTCACCGCGGCGGTCGTGCTGTTCGCGATCATTGCCGTGCTGCTGGTCGTCTCGACCCCTGCCATCACGGTCACCGGCTCCACGCTGCGCGTCGGCCGCGCCTCGATCGAACGCCGTTTCGTCGGCACCGCTGCGGCTTTCCGGGACAAGGAAGCGACGGCGGAGCGCGGCACCCGCCTCAACGGACTGGCCTTCATGTGCATCCGCGGCTGGATCGATCCGGTGGTCCGCATCGAGATCACCGATCCCTCCGACCGCACGCCGTACTGGCTCACCTCCACCCGCCGCCCGGACGAACTGCTCGCCGCGCTGGCTTCCTAGCCCTCGCAGTCCTTGCAGTACTTGAGTCCGTCCTTTTCGCGGGCAATCTGCGAACGGTGCCGGACGAGGAAGCAGGAGGCACAGGTGAATTCGTCGGCCTGGGCCGGCAGGACCCGGACCAGCAGTTCCTCCCCGGACAGGTCCGCGCCGGGGAGCTCGTAGCCTTCGGCAAGGTCCGATTCGTCTTCATCGACCACTGCGGAAGGCTTTTCCGTACGCCGCACTTTCAACGCCTCAATGGAGTCCTCACTGAGGTCCTCTTCGGTCTTGCGCGGCGCATCGTAGTCTGTCGCCATTATTTGTTGCTCGCATTCCGCATTCGATCGGTTGGATCGCCCCGCCCGGATAGTCCTGCAGGCTGTAGCCCTGGGCCCCCGGGAGAGGTTCTCCGATGTCAACGCCGGACACGCGGTTTTTGTGCCCGATGTCGGGTCATTTTTGCTTAAGCGTCCAGTGAGCGCCAGAGTCCTGCGGTCCGGGACGCCGGGCCCCGGCAGGCGGATCCCGGACGGGGGCGGCACCGGGTCCGCCGAGGTACCGGAAAGTGGCGTAAATTCGCGGAAAATGACGGCGCGCCCTCCGTCCTCACCGGAATTGGCGCCGATCGGTGGCAGAGTTTCGATTGTTAGTAATGCCAGGGTGGAGGATTTGTATGCAGGATCTACGGCTTGTAGGCGTCCACGACGACGGGGAGCATCTCCTGTTGAGCGGCACCGGCGGCGAGATGTTCCAGCTGCCAATCGATGAAGCACTTCGGGTGGCAGCCA
>DASWAW010000555.1:0-3302 GCA_036390955.1 Arthrobacter sp. | reverse complement strand
TTCGTATTCGGTACCGGCTACATTAAGTTTGCCTTTTGAACCGAAGCTGTCCACAATGCTCATCGCAGGACTCCTCTCGCAACAGTTTCATCTTTGTCGCGCCGCAGACCCCTTGCTAGTTAGGTGGCCCTAACTAGTGCTGGTCCTTGTTCACACAAGGATCGGTGCAGGGTGCAGGAGGTCAGCCGTGATTACGGAGCGCGACGTCGGACTACTCCGCCCATCCTAGTGTCCTCAGCCCCGGGGAGTCAGTAGCGCCACAGTCTCCATATGGTGGGTGTGCGGGTACAGATCGAAGGCCCGCAGCCCCGCCAGTTCCCAGCCGGACTGCTGGAAGTAGCCCACATCGCGGGCGAAGGACGCCGGATCGCAGGACACATAGGCAACGGCCCGGGGTCCGGACCCGACCAGCTGGTTCACGACGGCTTTGCCGGCGCCGGCCCGGGGCGGGTCCAGCAGGATGGCGTCGAAGGAGCGGGCTTTCTCGCGCAGGACCCGTTCCACCCGGCCCTGGACGATCTCGACCTGGGGTGCGTCATGCAGGTTTTTGCGCGCGTCGCGGCTGGTTCCGGGGGATCCCTCAACAGAGAGCACGGACCCGGTAACCCCCACGGCGTCCGCGAGCGGGGCGGTGAACAGGCCCGCCCCGGCGTAGAGGTCCGCCACCGCGGCGCCCGGTTCCAGGAAGCCGCCCTCGCGCAGGAATCCGGTCACGGCGCCCGCGAGGGTATCCGGGCCGTCCCGGTGGATCTGCCAGAAACCGTCGCCGGTGACACGGAAGTCATGGCCGGACGCGGTCTCCTGGACGTAGGTGCGTCCGCGCAGCCGCAGCACTTCGCCCTTGACCGGGTCGAAGCTGGCTACCGAGACGTCCTCGGGCAGCTGGGCGAGGACCGCGCTGAGCCGTTTGGCCCGGGTTCCCTCGGCGGGGACCAGGAGCACCAGCGGCCGGGAGCCGTTGGCCGGGGCGGCGACCTCGATGCGCTCGATGCCCTGCAGGTCGATGTCCCAGAGCCTGAGGGCGTTGATGGCGTCCACGGCCAGGGGCATCTCCCGGACGGGGAGGACCATGTCGGAGCGGTGCGCGTGCATACCGAGCTTTCCGGCGGGGGTGACGGCAAAACCCGCCCGCGTCCGCCAGGCGAGGCCCGCCGTCGCAGGCGTTCCGGAATCCCCCACGGCCTCCACGGCGCCCTCGATCGTCAGCCCGTCCCCCACCTGCGTGAGGTCAACGCCGGCCAGGCGCTGCAGCTGTTCGGCCAGCACTTCGGCCTTGAGGCTGCGCTGGCGTGCCAGGGAGATGTGGCCGAGTTCGGCACCTCCCACCGGCGGGTGGCGGTGCGACCAGGAGCGCGCCGAGTCGGCCAGGTCCCAGAAGTGATCCACCCGGTCCGGCGACGCCTCCAGGACCTCCACGACGTCGCCGCGCCAGAATTTCGCGTCCGGGCCGGACTCCGTCAGCCGGATCCGGACTTTCTCGCCGGGGATGCCGTGGCGGACGAACACCACGCGCCCCTCGTGCCGGGCCACGCAGTGCCCGCCGTGGGCGACAGGACCGACGTCGACGGTCAGCTCGGTGTGGGGTTGCGTCTGGGTGTCGGAGCTCATTGGATGTCCTGCAGTCTCTTGGCTTCTTCGGATGATTTCAGCTGCCACGGCACGCTGGCCACCATGACGCCCGGTTCGAAGTGCAGCCGGGTTTTGATGCGCAGCGCGGTCTGGTTGTGCACCAGTTGCTCCCACCACTTGCCCACGACGTACTCGGGGATGTAGACGACGATCAGGTCGCGGGGCGAATCGCGCCGCATGTTCTTGATGTACTCCATGATGGGCGTCACCGTTTCGCGGAACGGGCTGGCCAGCACCGTCAACGGTACCGGGATTTCCAGCTTCTCCCAGTCCGCGACGGTTTGTTCGGTCTCTTCGTTGCTGATGTCCACGGTGATGGCGTCCAGCCGGGAGGGCCGTGACGCGCGGGCATACGCCAGCGCCCGGAGCACCGGCTTGCGGACGTGCGAGACGAGCAGCACCGCGTGCACGCGGGTGGGCAGCGCCCGGGGCGAGCTGTCCTCGTCGACGGCGAGTTCCTTGGCCACATTGTCGTAGTGCGCCCGGATGCTCCACATGATCAGGAACAGGACGAACATGGCCAGCAGCGCGATCCAGGCGCCCTGCTGGAATTTGGTGATCAGCACGATCACCAGGACCAGCCCGGTCATGCCGAAGCCGATCGTGTTGATGGTGCGCGACTTCAGCATGCGCAGCTTGACGGCGGGGTCCTTGGCGAGCTTCAGCTCCCGCCCCCAGTGCCGGATCATGCCGAGCTGGCTCATCGTGAATGAGATGAAGACGCCCACGATGTAGAGCTGGATGAGCTTGGTGACGTCGGCGTTGAACGCGATGATCAGCACGAGCGCGCCGGCGGCCAGTGCCAGGACGCCGTTACTGAAGGCCAGCCGGTCCCCGCGGGTGCGCAGCTGGCGGGGCAGGTAGCCGTCCTGGGCGAGGATCGAGCCGAGGACCGGGAAGCCGTTGAACGCCGTGTTGGAGGCGAAGACCAGGATCACACCGGTCGCGGCGACCACGATGTAGAACGGAAGGGAGCCCACACCGAAGATGGTCTGGGCGATCTGGCTGATCGCCGGACTCTGGATATACCCCTCAGGGAGCGGCTTGCCGTCCAGCAGGAACTCCGTGGCCGGGTCCAGCACGATATGCACCTTGGTGGCATTGGCCAGGTAGATGATGCCGGCCAGCATCGACGCAGCGATCACGCCGAGCAGCAGCAGCGTGGTGGCGGCGTTCTTGCTCTTGGGCTTCTGGAAGTTCGGCACCCCGTTGCTGATCGCCTCGACGCCGGTCAGGGCTGCGGCACCCGAGGAGAAGGCCCGGAGCAGCAGGAACGCCCCGGCCAGGCCGACGAGGCCTTCGTCGAAGCCCGGCGCGGGGATGATCGTGAAGGCTGCCGAGGGCGCCTCGCCCAGCTGTCCGGTGGCGGCCTGGAAGACGCCGATGGCGGTCATGCCAAGGATGGACGCCATGAAGATGTACGTGGGGACAGCGAAGACGCTGCCGGCCTCCTTGATGCCGCGCAGGTTCACCAGGGCCAGGCCCACGACGCCGATCACCGCAATAATGGCCTGCTGGCCGTGCAGTGCGGGCACCGCGGAGGTCAGGTAGGTGGCGGCGGAGGACATCGACACGGCGACGGTCAGCACGTAGTCGACCAGCAGCGCGGACGCTACGGTGAGCCCGGCGTACTTGCCCAGGTTCTCGTTCGCGATCTCATAGTCGCCGCCGCC
>DASWAW010000554.1:0-2055 GCA_036390955.1 Arthrobacter sp. | reverse complement strand
TGAAGTCACGGCCGCGATCTCGGCGATCTGGGAGACCGCGAAAGGGGTGGCGGTGACGCGCAGGTGCTGCGTGAGATCGGGCTGCGACACGCTGTAGCCGACCCGCAGCCCGGCCAGTCCGTGGGCCTTGGAGAAGGTCCGGAGTACAACCACGTTGGGGTACTTCCGGTACATGGCGATGCCGTCCACGGCGTGCTCGTCTCGGACGAACTCCTGGTACGCCTCATCGATGACCACCACGACGTCGGAGGGTACCCGCCTGATGAAGCTCTCGGTTTCTTCGGTGGTGAGGATCGGGCCGGTGGGGTTGTTGGGGGTGCACAGCAGGATCATCCGGGTGCGCGCGGTGACTGCCTCGGCCATGGCGTCGAGATCGTGGCGGCCGTCGGCGGTCAGCGGGATCCGCACGCTCTCGGCGCCGGCCACGCCGACGCAGATCGGGTACGCCTCAAACGAGCGCCAGGCGTAAATGACCTCGTCGGGTTTGCCGTCGTCGTTCTGTCCGGCGAACGTGGCCAGCAGCTGGTTCAGGGCCCCGAGGCTGCCAGCGCCGGTGACGATGTCCTCGGCGGGAACGTCCAGGAATCCCGCGAGTGCGGCGCGGAGCTTGCTGCTCAGCGGATCCGGATAGCGGTTGAAGTCGGTCTGCGCCGCAATGGCCTGCTGCACTGCAGGGATCGGCGGGAGCGGGTTTTCGTTGGAGGAAAGCTTGTAGCTGACCAGTCCCTCGACGGGGACGGGCGGTTTGCCGGCCGCGTAGCGGGGAAGGAGGTCTACCACCGGGCGGGGCCGGACGCCCCCGGCCGTGTTCTCTGATGAAGTCATGCCAACCAGCCTACTTCGGGTCACTGCCGCAAAAGGGGGATATGGTCCCTGCCGCAGCCGCCGGGCGTGTGACAGCATGAGCCCATGCGCTCATTCATCGTTCGAGTCATCGTCAACGGCCTGGCCCTGGCAATCGCGTGCTGGATCCTCACAGGCCTGGATATTTCCACCGCGGGCAACGGCACCCTCAGCATCATCCTGGGCTACCTGTTCATCGGCTTGATCTTCGGCCTCGTCAACGCTTTCGTCAAGCCCATCGTCAGCCTCCTCTCGCTACCGATCACCATCCTCACCCTCGGCCTCTTCACGGTTGTCATCAACGCGGGAATGCTCTACCTGACGTCCTGGATCAGCAGCTACACGACCGTGCACTTCACCATTGACAGTTTCTGGTGGACCGCGGTGTTCGCCGCCCTCATCATCAGCGCGGTGTCCCTCGTGGCGAGCTTTCTCCCCGCACTCGACCGCTAGAACCAGGGCGCGTGGCCTGGGGCAGTCCCCGCCGCTGCGGCATGGCCTCACGCCGC
Organism: Arthrobacter sp.; assembly: GCA_036390955.1. GTDB lineage: Bacteria > Actinomycetota > Actinomycetes > Actinomycetales > Micrococcaceae > Arthrobacter. The sequence continues at coordinate 703 of DASWAW010000554.1, read as the reverse complement.
AGCGAGAATCGGCTCACCGTGGCGGTGCCGCCCGCGCCGACAACGGCCGCGAGCGCAGCGGTCGAAGCCTGAAGTGACGGCTCCGGGCTGGCCGCGACGGCCCGGGCGCCGTCGGCGTAGCGTCCCAGGTCATGGCCTGGCCCCAGGCCGGGCTCCAGCCACTCGTGTGCGGGGATCGGACTGGTCAACGTGACGGTCACCCGGTCCCTGGTGTCCGGGTTGGGGAGTCCGTCCGCCCCGGGGACCCAGTCCTGCTCATGCTCCAGGTGCAGGCTGCTGGTGCCTGCCGCCGGCTCGATCCCGCCCACCGGGGAACCCGCCGTGAGCACGAACTTGAGTTCGTAGTCGGCCAGGAACGCCTTGTCCTGGCCCAGGTTCATGGCGTGGATGCCGCCCTGGCTGTAGCCGACGGCGGCCACCTGGTCGCCCGCCTCGGCGCCGGCCTGCGCCAGGGCCCGACGGATGGCTGCGCCGGTCTCGGCCGAGCCGTAGCCAAGGCCCTCCGCGATGCCGCCCGCATCGAAGGGGTTGGTTCCCTGCGGCAGTCCGTCCAGCTGCGTCCCGGGGATGATCACCACCCAGGCGCGACCGCCGTGCCCGCCCGTCTCGAGCACCTCGATGTCCCCGCTGTTCCGGCCGACGGCTTCGGCCCGCAGCAGCAACCCTGCGGGTGAGACGTCCACTTCCTCTGTCCGGGTTTCCC
>DASWAW010000553.1:0-1786 GCA_036390955.1 Arthrobacter sp. | reverse complement strand
AATCGCCTTGCCCGGCAGCCAGTCCCATTCCGGGCAGCTGTGCTGGAACCAGCAGCCCAGTCCACCGTCCGCCACCCGGCTGAGGTCGCAGGAGCCCGACCCGAACATGCGCAGCGCGGCAGCCGAGGTCGCGGCGGCGTGCCAGGGCATCGCGCACATGGGGTCCGCAAGCCAGGTGGGGTGGATGTAGGTCGCGGCACCGAGCTCGGACAGCGGGGTGTCGGAACGGCCGGGGCCCGGGCCGTCAGCCGGGCCGAAGGTGGTCAGCCGTTCGCCGTTCAGGGTTGACGGCCGGTCCGTGCCGCCGAGCCAGAGCTTGTCCTCCTCCGGCTGGAAGATCGCGCCGAGCAGCACCCCGGAGGCGTCCTTGAGGGCAATGGCGGAGCACCAGTAGGTGGAGCCGTGCAGGAAGTTGTAGGTCCCGTCGACCGGGTCAATGACCCAGGTCCTGCCGCTGGTGCCTGCCACGGAGGCGCCCTCTTCGCCGAGGATCCCGTCGTCGGGCCGGCAGCGCTGGAGCTGTTCCAGCACATACGCCTCGGCAGCATGGTCCGCGGCGGTGACGACATCGGAAACCGACGTCTTTTGCCGGCCCTCCAGCCCGCCCTGCCGCATGAGCAGCGCCAGGGTCCCGGCCTCGCGCACGAGCGCCTCGGCGAGCTGGTAGTCATCCAGCGCGGGGTTGAGTTCAGCGGTGCTGTGCCGGCCGAGCCGGTGCTTTCCAAGTTCAGTCACGCGCCCCAGCCTATCGGCGCCCGCCGGCAGTGAACAGACGACCGGATGGCAGCCCCTGCCCGCGTGGCAGCCGGCGGACGGCGTCAGGCAGCCCGTCGTCCGGCAGCCCGGGAGCCGGGCGATAATGGACCATGGCCAAGACACCCGCACAGCGGATCAAGAAGCACGGCGCCAACGCTGCCGTCCCCCAGCACCATCTGCCGTCGGTGATCAACCCCAGCACCACCCGGACCCCGAAGAAGGCCCAGAACAACGGCAACCTGATCCTGATTGCCGGTGTGGTGACGAGCCTGCTCCTGTTCTGGTACGTCCACCTGCTCACCCTGAACCAGCTCACCCAGCTCAGCGGCGGCCTCTCCATGCCGGACTCCATGGTCGGCGGCTTCGACCAAAGCTTCGTGGAGCGGTTGCGTGCCGCGATGGACGAGGATGCCCGCGGGCAGCTCAACTACATCCACAAGACGGCCGGCACGCTCTTTCCGCTGATCTTCGGCTTCACGTGGCTGTTGCTCATCGGCACAAACGTGGCCCGGAAGGGACTGCGCTGGGCCCTGTGGGCCGTGCCCCTGCTTTTCGCGGCCGTCCGGCTGTGGGGCAACGCGGTCATTGACTCGATGATGTCCGCCGGCACGGCCGACGCCGGCCAGGTCGCCCTGGCATCGGGCCTCACCGTCGCCGGCTGGGTCCTGCTGGTAATGAGCCTCGTGGTCGGAGGCGCCGCGGTGTTCCTGGGCCGCAAGACTGCCTCCCCCACCGCTCCCCCCGCTCCCACCGCGGGACATGCCCAGCCCTAGGCCGAGCGACTGGACATAGTGGCATTATGTCCAGCCTTGGCGGACCCCGGAGGGCATGTCCAGCGCAGGGGGCGTGGGAAGCTGGCGCGGAATCAGCCAGCCGGGCTCACGCCTCCGCTGCCAGGTACTCCCGGGCCTGGTCTGCGCGCTGCTGCGCGCCCGAAGCCTCAAAATGATCCGCAGCCCGAAGCAGATTCTCCTTGGCCTCGTCAATGTTGCCAATAGCAGAATGCGCCCGTCCCAGCAGGAGGCATGCT
>DASWAW010000552.1:0-2306 GCA_036390955.1 Arthrobacter sp. | reverse complement strand
TTCGGCCCGGAGTTCTCTGAGGTGCAATCCGACGGTCGTGTGATCGAGCCCGGTGGCCACCGCGATGGACCGCACCCCGAATTCAATGAACCGGGACCCTGTCATGTGGGCTGCCTCCCCCAGTGACCTCAGCACCATTCTGCGCGCCATCCCGGTCCTTGAATCGGTGTAGGCATGTTCTTTCAGCCGGAGGGCATTTCGCCAGGTCCGGATGAACCGATGCTCCGCATCGGGATTCGACGAAACCGAATTCCCTTGTATCCCCGGGGGCTGTGTAATTGGCTGGCTTGTGGGGGATCTGCGGTCATTGTTCTTTCCGTCACCGGATGCGGGGTTTTTGGTCAGGTAGCTGACCGCATTGATCCAGTCCCGCCGCAGCGCGGGTACCCGGTGACGGGAGGCATACCGGGCATAGAAGGAAGCCAGACCGGGCCAGGTCCCCTGCATCATCCGGCGTTCAACATCAGTCAGTTCCATGCCGGCCGCCGCGGCACCGGTGAGGATCGCCTGGCGGGCATCCGAGTCGGAAGCGTACCGGTTTGAGTCGTAGAGCCCGGTCTGTGCCATCAGCTGCATGGCCCGGGACATCCGACGTGCCGGGTGCGTGACGGCCGGCGCTTCCTTGGTGACAGGGGTGAAGGTCTGTTCCAGGCGCAGCGCCCGGACGGCGCCGATCTCCCCCGCCAGGTCAGATGTCATGGCAGCCCAGACGGCGGGCGTGTTGGGCCGGCGGGCAACGTCGTAGGCCATCGACAGGCTCATGGCCAGTTCCTGATGGCCGCCGCGCTTGTGCGGGGAACCGGGGGTGCGCATGCAGCCGTGGAGGAGGTTCTGGTGCGGGGTCTTGTCCAGGGTCCGGTACCGGGTGCCCAGCGCCTCGACAAGATCACGCGCTTCAGAGAAGGTGACCCGCTGTTCGAGCGGGATATAAACGTGGCGGCCGCCGTTGGGGGAGAAGTCCTCAATCCAGCGGGCGCCGACGTTGTGCAGCCAGGTCTGGAGGGCCCTGACGTCCGCGGCCACCCAGTCGACGCCTGCGACAGAAGAGTCGAAGTCAAGGAAGATCGCAGCGCAGGTGCCGTCTTTTCCGAAGATCCGTACCGCGGCAGGGAACGTGGGGAGCGCCTCAGTCAGCGCGCGTTCGTGCTTCTGCGGGTAGGTCTTTCCGGCATCGCGGGACAGGCGAACACGGGGCTGACCTGCGAGGATAGGCGCCAGGGCAGCCCAGGCCGCGGCCGGGCTGTATGACGAGGAAGAGTTGCGCGACACGCCAGCAGTGGATATAGGTGGCGGCGCACATGTGTGCCCATGTACGATGGTGCTATTCCTCTCGGGAATGAGTGTACGAAAAAGGGCCGATCTGCCAGGACCGGTTCATTGCATGAAAAAGGAAGCCCTGTGAAGGACTACCGTTCGATTTACGATCTGACCGCCGGCAAGCAATCCGGATCGTGAATCTAAAGCTTCGAAGGCCCGCCTTGTGCGGGCCTTCTTCTTTTAAGAGGCGATGGAGATGGGGAGTGTGCCCTGGCGCCGAACGCTCGTCAGGTCAGTGTGATCAATGCGGTCAAGCACGACCTGGGCAAGCCAGTCGCTGACGTGCTCGAAACCTTCGGCGTCTGCGAGCTCACGCACGAGATCAGCCTTCTGAGTAGGGAGACGGAACGCCACTACACGGCGTTCACCTTTTCCGGGTCGACCTCGTCGGTTCGTCGTCATAGTCATTTCACTCACTGTCCTTTGAACTTTCAGCACCCACAGGGGTGATTCGAGAATTAATCTGCGGGACATCGGGGCCGGTTGGCCACCAGAGATTGTTCTGACGAACAATTTCTGCAACTGCTTCCGATAAACCCGAAATTATCACTGCCGGGACCAATCCCCGCGCATTAAGCAATTTCTGCAACTGTTGCGTGTCGCGCCAACCACACCCCGGCCGCACACAGAAGAAGCATGAGCACATCAACCAAGAGCCGTGTCGATGCCGGCGTTCCCTCCGGTGGAGAATTCACCGCACACTCCCACTCCGACAAAGTCCCCTCGCTGGGTGCTTTCGCTGCCCCGACGACGAACGAGGATTTCGTCGCCCACCGGCTCGGTGAGCTCGGCCTGGCCAGCCACCTGCAGCCGGAGGAAATCGCAGCGGTCACGGACCGGCTGAACGAATCGCGCGACTTCCGGGATGAGAACATTACCGCTGTCGCCGACCAGGTCCACCTCCACACCGCCGGCCACACGGTATCCGATGCCGTCGCCGCCGCCGAGGGTGTCCAGTTCCTGCGCAAGCTCGGACATGAGGAGAACGC
>DASWAW010000551.1:0-4396 GCA_036390955.1 Arthrobacter sp. | reverse complement strand
AAGGCGTACTGGCCGCTGGTGCAGCAGGCCATCCTCCTGGGCTACAACTCGGACAAGTTCAGCAAGGATCAGGCCCCCAAGGACTGGACGGACCTGTGGACGCAGGACCGGTTCAAGTCCCGCTACGAGCGCGTCACCGGCCTCGGAACCGCCACCGCACAATTGGTCTTCGCCAGCATCCTGACGCGCTACAGGGACGACGCCGGCGATCTGGGCATCTCGGACGAGGGCTGGAAGCAGATTGCAGGTTACTTCAAGAACGGCACTCCGGCGGTAGCCAAGACCGACCTCTTCGCCCGCATCGCCTCGGGCGACACCGACATGGGCCAGATGCCGTCCTCGATCGTTGCCGAGCGTGAGAAGTCGTTCAAGGTCAACGTGGAGACCGTCATGCCCTCTGTCGGCGTCCCGCTGGCCATCGAGCAGGTTGCGCTGGTCAAGGGCACGGACAAGAAGGACGAGGCCTTGAAGTTCATCGACTGGTTCGGCAGCGCCGACACCCAGGGCGCGTGGGCGCAGCAGTTCAATTCCATGCCGGTCAACAAGGCAGCCATCGCCAAGGCCAAGCCCGAGGTCGTCGACTTCTTCAACACGCTCAAACAGCAGGACATCGACTGGAATTTCGTCCAGGCGCACATGGGTCCGTGGGTTGAAAAGATCGAACTCGAGTACATGAGCTGAGCCGTGCGCCTGTGTGCGGCCGGCCATGATGCCGGCCGCACATGGCCCACCACTGCCCGTCGCGCCCCAGCCGCCCCGCCGCCAGAAAGACAGGGTTCCATGATCCGTTTCGAGAACATCCAGGTCACCTTCGGTGACTTCACCGCCATCCCGGAGCTCAACCTCGAGGTGAAACAGGGGGAGTTCTTCACGCTCCTGGGGCCTTCCGGCTGCGGAAAGACGACGGCGCTGCGCACCCTGGCCGGATTCATTGAGCCGACCGCCGGCGAGGTTTACGTCGACGGAAAGCCCGTCACCCGGCTCCCGAGCGACAAGCGACAGGTGGGCATGGTGTTCCAGAACTACGCCCTGTTCCCCAGCATGAGCGTCTGGGAGAACATCGCTTTCGGCCTGCGGGTCCGGAAGGAAAAGCCGGCGGAGAGCGACAGGCTCGTCCGCGATATCGCCAAACGCGTGGATCTGTCCGACGAGCAGCTGCGGAAGAATGTCACCGAGCTGTCCGGCGGGCAGCAGCAGCGCGTCGCCGTCGCCCGGGCACTCGTCCTGCAGCCCAAAATCCTGCTCCTCGACGAGCCGCTCTCCAATCTTGATGCCAAGCTCCGGCACCAGCTGCGGCAGCAGCTCAAAGACCTCCAGAACGAATTCGGCATCACCACCGTCTACGTCACCCACGACCAGGACGAGGCGCTGGCGATGAGCGATCGGGTGGCCGTCTTCAACAACGGTGTCGTGGAGCAGATTGGCACCCCGCAAAGCATCTACGACGAATCCGCCACCGAATTCGTCTGCAATTTCATCGGCGACAGCACCCGCCTCACCGGAGAGTTCATCGCCGAACTGAACCGGAAGTCCCTCCACTCTCTGGACCCCACCGCCAATTCCTACCTGCGGGTGGAGAAGGCCTCCCTGGAACCCGCCGGCGGCGACGGCTCGGCCGTTCCGATGCAGGGAACTGTCGTCTCGAAGAGCTATCACGGGCTGCACAGCCGGTACGTCGTCCGCTGCCACGGATCGGATGTCCGGCTCCTCGTCAAGGAAGACGGCGGGGACCAGCCCGGCACCGGCAGCCAGGCCACGGTGTACGTCCAGCCGCGCCACGTCCTGCAGTACCACCCGGAAACCGGCGTGGCCCTGGGCACCCGGCTGCCGGAAGCGGCCCGCCCGTGAGCAGCGGGGGCTCGACCGGCACCCGGAGCATGCTCCGCTCCCCCGCTGTCCTGGTCGTCGGGGTCGTGCTGACCTGGTTCATCGCGGCTTTCCTCGTCTGGCCCAATGCGAATGTGCTGATCCAGACCTTCTTCCCGGATGGCTCCTTCTCGGGACGGGCGGCCGAGAAGCTCTTCTCCTCCCAGCGGGCCATGAAATCGTTGGGCAACAGCTTCCTGTTGGCGGTCGCCCTGTCCATCACCGTTAATGTGGTGGGAATCTTCATTGTGCTGGTCACCCAGTACTTCAAGATTCGCGGCTCAAGGATCCTGTTCCTCGGCTACGCCACGACCTTTATCTACGGCGGCATTGTGCTGGCGGCCGGATACAAGTTCATCTACGGGGACAAGGGGATTGTGACCGGTTTCCTGTTGCCGTTGTTTCCCGGCATGGACCCGGGCTGGTTCTCCGGCTTCTTCGCCGTGCTCGCGGTAATGACCTTCGCCACCACCACAAACCACATGCTCTTCGTCGCCAACGCCCTCAAAGGGGTGGATTACCAGACCATCGAGGCGGCCCGGAACATGGGCGCCTCCACCTGGACCATCCTGCGGCGGATCGTCCTGCCGATGCTCAAGCCGACACTCTTTGCCGTCACCGTGCTCTCCTTCCTGACCGGCCTGGGGGCCCTCAGCGCCCCACAGGTCCTGGGCGGACGGGAGTTCCAGACGATCACCCCCATGATTCTCACGTTTTCCAACAGCCCGACGTCGCGCGATCTCGCCGCGCTGCTCGCCGTTATCCTTGGCGTGGCCACCATCCTGATGCTGGCCGTCATGACCCGGCTGGAAAAGGGCGGCACCTATTTCTCGGTGTCAAAGGTCTCCTCGGGGCTGCAGAAACAGCAGATCCGCAACCCCGTGGCCAACGCCGCCGTCCACGTCGCGGCATATCTACTGTTCGCCGTCTACACCCTGCCTGTGGTGCTGATCGTAGTCTTCTCCTTCGCCGACGGTGCCGCGATCCAGACCGGGCAGCTGTCGCCGGGCAGCCTGACGCTGGACAACTACGTGCGCGTGCTCACCCAGCCATCGGGCCTTCGGCCCTTCGTGATCAGCATCGTCTACAGTGCCCTGGCCGCAGTGATCGCCGTCGGAGGTCTGTTGTTCGTGGCCCGGCTCCTGCAGAAATACCGCAACTGGGTCACGACAGCATTCGAATACCTGCTCCACATCCCGTGGATCCTGCCGTCGGCCCTGCTCGCCCTGGGCCTGATCCTGAGCTATGACCACCCCAGCCCGCTGGTCGGCGGGGCCGTGCTGACCGGAACCACGGTCATCCTGCTAATCGCCTTCGTGACCGTGAAGATCCCCTTCACCCTGCGGATGCTGAAGGCGTCCTTCGCCTCGGTCAACTCCTCGCTCGAAGAAGCCGCCAACATTATGGGCGCCAAGACGCTGTACGTCTTCCGCCGCATCCTGTTGCCGATCGTGCTGCCGGCGGCGGCGGCCATCACGGCATTGAACTTCAACAGCATGCTCGACGACTACGACACCGCGATCTTCCTTGCCCACCCGCTGTTCCAGCCCCTGGGCCTGGTGATCAAGGCCAACACCGATGGTGCGGAGGGCGTCGACGGCGTCTCCAACACCTTCGTCTACACGGTCCTGCTCATGGTCATCACCGGAGTGACGATGTATCTGGTGTACGGCAGGGCCGGCCGGAAATCGGGGAAGACAGCAAAGGCTACGGGCGGCACGGGAGACACGACGCCGGTTCTGGTCGAAGCCGCACCGGCCGAGTCGGTGCGCGTTCCCTAGCAGGGCTGCCGCCCAGGCCGCGAGGCACTCGGCCTGTTCGTTTGCCTCCGGTGCCGTGCTGGCACGCAGAACCGTTCTCGCTAAATTGTCTGTGCCTCCCTCTAGTCTGAAAGTGTGGAGAGCAGGACGGTTTGGAGTGCGGAGACCAGGGCGGCTTTTGAAGCCGTTGTGGCGGCCACGGCCGCGCTGGCCGCGTTCACCACCGGCTCTGCGGACCGTTTTGCTGATCCGTTCCGGGGTGTGGATCCGTTGCGGGATCTGGCCGATGATTCCCTGGACGGGCTGACCGGGGCAGCCCGGCTGGAGGCGGCGACGGCGGCGTTCAAGGTGCGGCTGGCCGCGGACTACGCGCACGCCGCCCGGGCCCTGACGCCCCCGTCGTTGCGCGGCAGCTCCTGCCAGGAAATGTCCCTGACCGCCGAGGTCGCCGGGGTCCTGACCGTCAGCGGGCAGAGCGCCGGTGCGTTCCTGGACGTGGCCGAGGAACTGACGGGTTCGTTGCCGCTGACCCTCGCGGCATTGCAGGCCGGCACGATTTCCTGGCAGCATGCCCGGATCATGGTGGAGGAAACGGCGAACCTGGACCGGGCCGCCGCCACCGGGCTGGAGGCGCACTTCCTGGACCCCGACGCCCCGAACCCCGCCCGGGGCTGCCCGGCCGGGGAACTGGTCCCGGGACGGTTCCGGGCCAAAGCCCGCCTCTGGCGTGAACGCCACCACCCGGTCAGCATCGAAGAACGCCACACCAA
>DASWAW010000550.1:0-7417 GCA_036390955.1 Arthrobacter sp. | reverse complement strand
CGCCGCCCTCGGGGCGAATAGCACAGAAGATTCCGCCCGGCTAGGGTGGATAGGAGCCACGAGCGAACCCCAGGGGGCACCAATGCAGGCCACGAAACACGCCGAAACGGATCCGAAGACCGAGAGCAACGACGCCCACGGCAGCAGCGACACGGATCCAGACTCGCAGTATGACTTCATGGTGGTTTCCAACCGCCTGCCCGTCGACCGCTGCTCCCCGGACGAGCCCGGCTGCGAGGGCGGCTGGCGCCGCTCCCCCGGCGGCCTGGTGACCGCCCTAGCACCCATGATGACCAAGACCGACGGCGCGTGGGTCGGCTGGCACGGCGCACCGGATGAGCATGTCCAGCCTTTCAGCCATGGCGGCATTGATCTCGTTCCGGTCCAGCTGAGCACTCATGACATCGAGTTCTTCTACGAGGGCTTCTCCAACTCCACGCTCTGGCCGCTCTATCACGACGTGATTGCCCCGCCGGAGTTCCACCGGACCTGGTGGGACTCCTACCGCAGGGTCAACCGCCGGTTCGCGGACGCGGTCATCCACCACGCCAACCCCGGCGCCACGGTCTGGGTGCAGGACTACCAGCTCCAGCTCGTCCCCAAGATGCTCCGCGAGGCGCGCCCGGATCTGAAGATCGGCTTCTTCAACCACATCCCCTTCCCGCCCCCGGAGATCTTCGCCCAGCTGCCGTGGCGCCGCGCCATCATCGACGGGCTGCTGGGCGCGGACCTGGTCGGCTTCCAGCGGCCCAGCGATGCCGGCAACTTCATGCGCTCCGCCCGCCGCTTCCTCGGCGCCAGCGTCAAGCAGCAGCAGGTCCACGTCAAGGGCAGCGACGGGGAGACCACCCACATCGCCCGGGCCCACGCGTTCCCCATCTCGATTGATGTCCAGCAGATCAGCGAACTCGCCCGGAAGCCCGAGATCATTGAGCGCGCCCGGCAGATCCGGGAGGACCTCGGCAACCCCAAGACGATCCTGCTCGGCGTCGACCGCCTCGACTACACCAAGGGCATCCGGCACCGCCTCAAGGCCTACGAGGAACTCCTGGCCGAGGGCAAGGTGACGGTGGAGGACGCCGCGCTGATCCAGGTCGCCAGCCCCAGCCGGGAGCGGGTGGAGCAGTACCGCCTGCTGCGCGAAGAAGTCGAGGGCACGGTCGGCCACATCAACGGCACGTATGACACCCTGCAAAACACCGCCGTCCGGTACCTGCACCACAATTACCCGATCGAGGAGATGGTGGCGCTGTACCTGGCGGCGGACGTCATGCTCGTCACCGCCCTGCGCGACGGCATGAACCTCGTGGCCAAGGAATACGTCACGGCCCGGACCAACAACGACGGCGCCCTCGTGCTGAGCGAGTTCGCCGGCGCCGCGGACCAGCTCAAGCAGGCCCTGCTGATGAATCCGCACGACATCGACGGCCTTAAGGACACCATCATGAAGGCCGTCAACATGCAGCCGGCGGAGTCCGCCCGGCGCATGCGCGCGATGCGCAAACAGATCCTCGACCACGACGTCGACCTCTGGTCCTCCGATTTCCTGAGTGCGCTGGAAGAAAAGGTAATCCGCGATGACTCCTGAGCCCGCCCCGAAGCAGACTCCGCTCTCGCTCTCCCCGGAACTCCTCGACGCACTGCGCCGCATCGCCGCCACCGAACACCTGCTGGTCGCGATGGACTTCGACGGCACCATGGCACCACTGGTGGACCACGCCGGGGATGCCCGGGCCCTGCCCCGCTCGGCAGCGGCCTTCGCCGCCCTCACCGAACTTCCGCGGACGACGACGGCCCTCATCTCCGGCCGCGCACTGGACAGCCTGCGGGCGGTCGCTTTTCCCCCGGAGAAGACCCTGCTGATCGGAAGCCACGGCGCCGAAGCCTGGATGGGACCCGGTTCCGCGAAACTGGAACTCGATGACGCGCGCCGGGAACTGCTCGCCGACGTCCGGCGCGAGCTGGAGGGCATTGTGGAGGTGGCACCGGGCACCCTGCTGGAGGACAAGCCCGCCGGCGTCGTCCTGCACACCCGGCTGGCCGCGGACGATGTTGCTGCGGACGCCGTGGCCGCCGCCCGAGCCGTTCTGCAGGACCGGCCCGGCGTCTTCCTGAAGAGTGGCAACCGGGTGCTGGAGACGTCGGTGGTCCACGCTTCGAAGGGGGAAGGCGTAGCTTTCCTTCGCCAGGCGACCGGCGCCACGGCGACTGTCTTCGCCGGCGATGACACCACCGACGAGGATGCCCTGGCCAACCTGCTCCCCGGGGATCTCGGTGTGAAGGTCGGTCTGGACTTCACCCAGGCGCAGTTCCGGATCGAAGCCCCGGAGCACGTTTGCGAGCTGCTGGAGGCCCTGCTGCGGGAACGGAAGCGCGCCCTCGGCCTGTGAGCCCTAGCTCATTCCGGGCCGCCAGTAAGCCGGATCACGTGTGACATCCGCGACATTTTGGCCCTTTTAACAAAAATATGACATACTCTGGTTGTGATGTGGCGCACAAGTACCGTGCGGCGTCATTGGATACTCCTCGGCTTCGGCCGGGGAGTATACGCACGACCAGGTGCTGATAACTGAATTAACAACTGAAAAATAAGACCATTCACTACGGATCGTCCGGCACGTACCTGCCGGTGAAGGGATTGATAACTGTGGCTACAGTTACTTTTGATAACGCAACACGTTTGTACCCGGGCACGGATAAGCCCGCTGTTGACAAGCTCAACATTGAAATCGCCGACGGCGAATTTCTGGTCCTCGTTGGACCCTCCGGCTGCGGAAAGTCGACCTCCCTGCGAATGCTCGCAGGTCTTGAGGACGTAAACTCCGGCCGAATCCTGATTGGCGACCGCGATGTCACCGACGTTCCCCCCAAGGACCGCGACATCGCCATGGTTTTCCAGAACTACGCCCTCTACCCGCACATGACGGTCGCGGACAACATGGGCTTCGCCCTGAAGATCGCCGGCGTCAGCAAGGAAGAGCGCGCGGAGCGTGTCCGTGAGGCTGCCAAGCTCCTGGACCTCGAGCCGTACCTGGACCGCAAGCCGAAGGCACTCTCCGGCGGCCAGCGCCAGCGTGTTGCCATGGGCCGCGCGATCGTGCGTAACCCGCAGGTCTTCCTCATGGATGAGCCGCTCTCCAACCTTGACGCCAAGCTCCGCGTGCAGACCCGCACGCAGATCGCGTCCCTGACCCGCCGCCTGGGCGTCACCACGGTCTACGTGACCCACGACCAGGTCGAGGCCATGACCATGGGTGACCGTGTCGCCGTGCTGAAGGACGGCCTGCTGATGCAGGTCGACACCCCGCGCAACCTCTACGACAAGCCGAAGAACGTGTTCGTGGCAGGCTTCATCGGCTCACCGGCGATGAACCTGCTGGAGCTTCCCGTCGTCGACGGCGGCGTGCAATTCGGCGGCACCATCTACCCGGTGCCGCACAATGTCCTCGAAGAGGCCAGCGGCAAGACCGTAACGCTCGGCTCCCGCCCGGAAGACCTCGAGCAGGTCGCTGCCGGCGAAGGTCTCCAGGTTGAGGTCGACGTCGTCGAGGAACTCGGCGCCGACGCCTACGTCTACGGCCACACCACGCTGGACGGCCAGAGCCACGACATCGTGGCACGCGTCGACGGCCGCCGCCCCCCGATGAAGGGTGAGTCCATCTACGTTCGCCCGCAGTCGGGCCACGTGCACCTGTTCGACACTAAGACCGGCCTGCGCCTGGGCGACTAGTCCCCACCGGCTCCCTAGCCTCGCTCCGCGTCGGCAAGGGAACCCTGCCGGCGTGGGCACACCCACCCACCGGCACTGCACGACTGACGGCGGTCCTCCCGACTGGAGGGCCGCCGTCGGGCTTTAACTTCCCTGGCGGCATCCTTTTCGTTAGGGCCGCCGCCCTTAGTACGGAAGAATTGGTTCATGACCGAGGAAAACCCCATGATCGAGGACAACAGTGCCCGGTGGCACAACGAACCGACCGACTACGGTCAGATCGGCAAACTGCCCCGGTTCGAAGCCGCCAGCGCCAACGACAGCAAGGCCTCCGTGGCCTCGAGCTCGCTGAGCATCACCGCCGCCGCCACCGAGCCGGAACTCCTGGACCTGCCGTGGCATATCGCCCTTGAGGACTGGCCGGCGGAAAACCTCGCCGCGCTCCCCCGCGGGATCTCCCGCCACATTGTGCGGTTTGCCCACCTCGGCGGCTCCGTCATCGCCATCAAGGAAACCTCGGAACACGTGGCCCGCCACGAGTACCACATGCTCCGCAAACTTGCCCGGCTGGACGTCCCCTGCGTGGAACCGGTCGCCGTCATCACCGGGCGCACCACTCCCGACGGCCGCCCGCTAAACCCCGTGCTGGTCACTCGGCACCTGAAGTTCTCCATGCCGTACCGCGCCCTTTTCTCCCAGATGCTGCGCAAGGACACCCTCACCCGGCTGATCGATGCCCAGGCCCTGCTGCTGGTCCGTCTGCACCTGATCGGTTTTTACTGGGGCGACGTCTCGCTGTCCAACACGCTGTTCCGGAGGGACGCCGGTGCATTCGCGGCCTACCTCGTGGACGCGGAGACCGGCGAGCTGTACCCGGACCTCTCCACCGGACAGCGCGAATACGATCTGGAGATCGCACGCGTCAACATTGCCGGTGAACTCATGGACCTGCTCGACGGCGGCCTCATCGAGGAAAAAGTGGACCCTGTGGCCACCAGCGAACTCATCATGGACAGCTACCGGCGCCTCTGGACCGAGCTGACCGAGAAGGAATCGTTCGAGATCGGTGAGCGCTGGCGGGTGGCCGCCCGCATCCGCAAGCTCAACGAACTGGGGTTCGACGTCGAGGAATACGCGATCAAGACGACGCAGAACGGTTCCACCATCCAGCTCCAGCCCAAGGTGGTCGACGCGGGGCACCACCAGCGCCGGCTGCTGCGCCTGACCGGCCTGGACGCCCAGGAAAACCAGGCCCGCCGGCTCCTGAACGACATGGACTCCTTCCGGGCGGACAACAACCCCGGGATGGACGAGGAATACAGCGCGCACCTGTGGGTCAGCCAGATTTTCGAGCCGATTGTCCGGTCCATCCCCCGGGATCTGTCCGGCAAGCTGGAGCCTGCCGAGGCCGTGCACGAGATCCTGGAGCACCGCTGGTACATGTCCGAAAAGGAGAACCGGCACATCCCGCTGGCCGAGGCCGTGCAGTCCTACATTGATTCCGAACTCCGCCACCGCCGGGACGAGGCGGCCATCATGCTGAACCCGGACACGGGGCTGCTCAAGATCCTCGAGGTGGAGACCGAGGAATCCCGCTACGGCGGCGACGAGTCCATCGATGAATACCCGGACTCCGACGACTAGGCTTCCGCAGGGCCGTTCCCGGGGGCACCGGGTGATGGCACACCCGGGCTAAATCGCCTTGCCCGGGTTCAGAATCCCGGCCGGGTCGAACAGCTCCTTGATCCGGCGCTGCAGCTCGCGCACCGGTTCCTTCTGTTCCAGCCCGAGCCAGCGCAGCTTGTACTGGCCGATGCCGTGTTCGCCTGTGATGGTTCCGCCAATGGCCAGGGCGACCGTGATGGATTCGTCCAGGGCGGCCCCGAGGCGGGTCATGGCATCCGCGGGCACGTTCTGGTCCACCCGGTCCACCCAGAAGGTGGGGTGCAGGTTGCCGTCGCCGGCGTGCGCCACCACCTTGAGGTTGACCCGGTGGGTTGCCGCCATGGTCTCGAGGGCCTCCACATAGTCGACCAGCCGAGAGCGGGGAACGGCGACGTCCTCGCCGACGCGGTATTCGTCGTCGACCTCCACGCCGCGGCTGTTGCGCCGCAGTTCCACGAGCTGTTCCGCCTCCGCGCTGGCTTCCATGGTCACCACCGCGCCGCCGGCCGCGAGGACGGGGCGGATCGCCGCTGCCTCCGCCGCGGCGCCAAAGCCGTCGGTCTGGATCAGCAGCAGGGACTGTCCCCTGGAGGCGAGGTCCGAGCCATGGATCTCGTCGAGCTGGGCGAGGGTGCCGCTGTCGAGCAGTTCCATGATGGCCGGCTGCACGCGTGCCCTGCCCACGGCGAGGACACCCGACGCGGCGCTGCGGAAGTCCGGGTAGAAGGCGGCGATCGTATGCACGTCCTGCGGGAGGTATTTGAGCCGGACGGTGATCCCGACGACGATCCCCAGCGTCCCCTCGGAGCCGACGAACAGCCCGGTGAGGTCATAGCCGGCGACGCCCTTGAACGTCTGGTGGCCGGTGTGGATAAGCGAGCCGTCCGCCAGCACGACGTCGAGGGCCAGCACCGAGTCGCGGGTCACGCCGTACTTGGCGCAGCGCAGGCCGCCGGCGTTGGTGGCCACGTTGCCGCCGATCGTGGACATTTTGAAGCTCGCCGGGTCGGGGGCATACATGAGCCCGTGGACCGCGGCGGCCGCGTTGAGGTCCGCGTTGATGACCCCGGCTTCGACGACGGCTGTCTCGTCGTCGGGGTTGAGGTCCAGGATGCGGTTCATCCGTTCCAGGCTCAGGACGATGCAGTCCTTGCTCGCGTGCGCGCCGCCGGAGACTCCGGTCCCGGCGCCGCGCGCCACCAGCGACACCCCGTGGGCCGCGCAGGCGCGGACGGTGGCCTGGACGTCCTCGACGGATTCAGCCAGAATCACGGCCTGCGGCAGCTGGTAGTCCAACACCGGTGCCTGATCCACGGCGTAGACGGTCAGCGTGGGGGCGTCCAGGGCGATCTTCCCCGGTCCCAGGGCAGAGGTGAGCTCGTCAATGATGCTCATGCGGTCTCCAGTTCGTTGAATCCGGCCTTCAGTCTAAGGCGCGGCCGCGCCCGGGCGGGCTAAGGCACCGTGGCGCCCGGCAGCGTGGTGCCGGGCAGCGGGGTACCCGGCAGCACCCAGATGCCGGCCGCGGCGCCGCGGGTGCAGATCAGGGCGTCTGGGGCCGCGCTATCCGCCCTGATCTGCCCGGTGCCGAAGTGATCCGCCCTGATCTGCCCGGTGCCGAACGCCGGATCTGTTGCAAGGCCCCTGAACTGGGCGGCACTGAGTGTTCCCGGCGCCAGGTGCACGTCCGCGGCGGCCCGGGTCACGACGACGAGCACGCAGCTTCCCGCCGTTTCCCGCACAAAGGCCAGGGCGTCCCCCTCCGCGTGCAGCCAGCGGATGCCGCCGCCGGTCAGCGCGGGCTGGTCCCGGCGCAGCGCAGCAAGCGCGGCGTAGTCGCCCCGGAGGTCGTCAAGGATCCGTTCCGGATCGCCCCAGGGCATCGGCGTCCGCGACGCTTCCCCGTTGTGCCCCTTGAGCCCGAATTCGTCGCCGGCGAACACCACCGGGACGCCGGGCAGCGTGAACATCAGCACCGCCCCGAGCCGCTGGCCGCCGTCGATCATCACGGTCGCCGCCCGCGCGGTGTCGTGGCTGTTCAGC
>DASWAW010000549.1:0-3694 GCA_036390955.1 Arthrobacter sp. | reverse complement strand
GTCGGCGCCCCCCAGGTTCCCGGCACCGCCGACCCGGTGGAGTCCGCCGAGGAAATCCTTGAGTTCGTGGACAAGTTCGGCCTGCCGGTCGCCATCAAAGCAGCTTTCGGCGGCGGCGGACGCGGCATCAAGGTCGCCCGCACGCGCGAGGAAATCCCCGAACTGTTCGAATCCGCCGTGCGTGAGGCCGTCGCCGCCTTCGGCCGCGGCGAGTGCTTCATCGAGCGCTTCCTGGACGCCCCGCGCCACGTCGAGACCCAGTGCCTCGCCGACGCCTACGGCAACGTCGTGGTGGTCTCCACCCGCGACTGCTCGCTGCAGCGCCGCAACCAGAAGCTCGTCGAGGAAGCACCGGCGCCGTTCCTCACCGAGGAGCAGAACCGCCGGCTCTACGAATCCTCCAAGGCCATCCTCAAGGAGGCCGGCTACCTCGGCGCCGGCACCTGCGAGTTCCTCGTGGGCCAGGACGGCACGATCTCCTTCCTAGAGGTCAACACGCGCCTCCAGGTGGAGCACTGTGTCTCCGAGGAAGTCACCGGCATCGACCTCGTCCGCGAGCAGTTCCGGTTGGCCCGCGGCGAGGAACTCGGCTACGGGGATCCCGAGGTCCGCGGCCACTCGATCGAATTCCGCATCACCGGCGAGGACCCCGGCCGGAACTTCATGCCTGCCCCGGGCACCATCACCCTGTTGAAGAACCCCACCGGCCCCGGCGTCCGGATCGACTCCGGCGTGGAGCAGGGCGACGTCATCAGCGGCAACTTCGACTCGATGCTCTCCAAGCTGATCGTCACCGGCGCCACCCGCCCGCAGGCGCTGCAGCGCGCCCGCCGCGCGCTCGAGGAGATGGTGGTCGAGGGCATCCCCACCGTCATTCCGTTCGATCTCGCCGTCGTCACCGACCCCGACTTCGCCCCCGCGGAGGGCCCGTTCAAGGTCCACACCCGCTGGATCGAGACGGCCTTCGTCAACGACATCCCCGCCTGGACGCCGACCGGCACCGAGGCGGAAACGCCCGACGCCGGCGAGCGCCAGCGCGTCGTCGTCGAGGTCGGCGGCAAGCGCCTGGAGGTCGTCCTCCCGGCGTCGCTGGGTACCGGTGGCGGCGCGGGCGCCGTCAAGCCGGCCAAAGCCAAGAAGCGGTCCCGCAGCGGCGGCGCCGTGGCGGCGGCCAGCGGCAACGCCCTGACCTCCCCCATGCAGGGCACCATCGTGAAGGTGGCCGTCGTCGAGGGCGACCTTGTTGCCGAGGGCGACCTCGTGGTGGTGCTCGAAGCCATGAAGATGGAGCAGCCCCTCACCGCGCACCGCGCCGGAATCGTGATCGGTCTCTCCGCCTCCGCCGGCGAGACCGTCTCCGCGGGCGCCATCATCGCCCTGATCGAGGACGCGGCGGCCGAGTAGCCGCTCGGACAGCGGGACGCGGGCGCGCCTCTGGCGCCTCCGCGTCCCGCCCATGCAGACTTGGTCTGTGAAGCCATTTCTGCTCCTCGCCTCCCGGGCCGAGGACGCCGCCGCCGAAGACGAATACGAAGCCTACCTGCGCTACGGCGGTCTCGAACCCGCGCAGCTGAGGCGGATCCGGATGGAAGCCGCTACGCTGCCCCCGCTGGACCTCTCCGAATACTCCGGCGTGATCGTGGGCGGGAGCCCGTTCACCTCCAGCGACCCGGCCGAGCAGAAGAGCGACGTCCAGCACCGGGTGGAGCATGAGCTCGCGGCCCTGCTCGACCGGATCGTGCCCGCGGACTTCCCTTTCCTAGGCGCCTGCTACGGCGTCGGCACCCTGGGCCGGCACCAGGGCGCCGTGATCGACCGGACCTACGGCGAAGGGTTGGGCGGCGTGACCATCAAGCTGACCGCGGAGGGGCTGCTGGATCCCCTCCTGCGCGGAATGCCGGAAAGCTTCACGGCCTTCACCGGCCACAAGGAAGCCTGCACCCTCCTCCCCGCCCACGCGGTGCTCCTGGCCAGCTCCGCGGCCTGTCCGGTGCACATGTTCCGGATCAAGACCAACCTGTACGCCACCCAGTTCCATCCCGAGCTCGACGCGCAGGGTCTGGTCACCCGGATCGATATCTACCGCCATGCCGGATACTTCCCGCCGGAATCCGCCGAAATGCTGATGGAGGACGCCCGCGGGTTCACGGCCACGGAACCGATGAAGATCCTGCGGAACTTCGTGGAGCACTACGCACGCTGACCCCGGCCGTCAACCGACACGGAAATGCCCGGCGTGTTCAGTGAACACACCGGGCATTTTCCGTCACTAACCGGGCCGGACTGTCAGGCCACGTTGTTGGTGTAGTCCAGGTCGCGGGTTTCCTTGCTGACGAACAGTGCAATCAGCGTCAGCACCGCCATGGCGGCGAGGTAGACGCCGACCAGCACGGGGCTGCCCTTCGCCATCTCCCAGAGCCAGACGGCGATGAACGGTGCGACGGCCGCACCGAGGATGCTGGAGAAGTTGTAGCTGATGGCTGAGCCGGTGTACCGGACGTTCGTCGGGAACAGTTCCGGCAGCAGCGCACCCATGGGACCGAAGGTCAGCCCCATCAGGGAGAAACCGATGATCAGCAGGGCCATGGTGCCGACGAAGCCGGCGCTGAACAGCGGGACGAACAGCAGGCCGAAGGCGAAGATGCCGATGGTCACGGCGATCAGCATCTTGCGGCGGCCGTACTTCTCAGCCAGCGGGCCGGAGACCAGGGTGAAGATGCCGAAGAACACGACGCCGGCGATCAGCATCCAGAGGAAGTCGTTGCGGCTGTAGCCCAGGCCCGGGACGAACGCGGCTGCGGCGGCCTCGGTCATCGGCTTGCCGGTTTTCTCGGCGGCGGCCTTGGCTGCGTCCAGGCTGGCGGCGCGGGTGCCGTAAGTCAGCGTGAACGTGGTCATCAGGTAGAACAGCACGTAGGTGGCGAGCATGATGAACGTGCCCAGGATCAGCTGGCGCCAGCTGGTCTTGAAGACCCGGGCCAGCGGCAGCTTGGCGACCTCGTTGGACTCCAGGACCTTGGTGAAGGCGGGGGTCTCGATCAGCTTGAGCCGGACGTACAGGCCGATGATGACCATCACGGCACTGAGCAGGAACGGCACACGCCAGCCCCAGTCCATGAAGGCCTCGGGCGTCAGGGTGTAGCTGAAGACCAGGAAGATCACGTTGGCGATGATGAAGCCGATCGGCGCACCCAGCTGCGGGAACGTGCCGTAGATGGCTCGCTTATTCGCCGGGGCGTTCTCGGTGGCCAGCAGCGCCGCGCCGCTCCATTCCCCGCCGAGGGCAAGGCCCTGGGCAAAGCGCAGGACAACCAGCATCGCCGGCGCCCAGAAGGTCCAGCCGGGAACGGTCGCCGTCGGCAGGCAGCCGATCAGGAAGGTGGCAATACCCATGGTCAGCAGCGATGCGACCAGGGTGCCCTTGCGGCCGAACTTGTCACCGAAGTGGCCGAAGACAACGGAGCCCAGCGGCCGGGCGATGAACGCGACGCCGAACACGGCGAAGGAGGCCAGCAGCTGCGTGGTCTCGTTCTGGCCGGGGAAGAAGAGCTTCGGGAAGACGAGCACAGCGGCGGTGGCGTACACGTAGAAGTCGTAGAACTCAACGGTGGTGCCGATCAGGCTGGCGACGATGACGCGGCCGCGCGAGTTCACCTGTTTGGCGGACCCCTGCTCTGCGGAAGTGGCAGTGGAT
>DASWAW010000548.1:0-3837 GCA_036390955.1 Arthrobacter sp. | reverse complement strand
GAGCAGGTAAACGTGAGTGGTTGGCCGGCGGTCGGCGCCGGGTCGTCCGGTTGGTATTCGCCGTCGGATGTTACGACGGCGGAGACCGTCCACAGCGCGGTGTCGCTGGACCACTGGGCCGAGATCACCCGGTGGTGCAGCCGGATCCGCGGGGCGAGGCCCTCGTCCGCCACCGTCGCCTCGATGTAGTCGCGGATCGAATCGCCGTCGGCGATCGCCTTGGCGCCGGCCCAGGGCCGGAAGGAGTAGCCGAGCGTGTACATGTCGCTGTCGGAGCGGATGCCCGGGTATCGGAAAAGATCCCAGGTGCCTCCCACCGCAGCTCGGGACTCAAGGATCGTGAAGGTCTTTCCGGGTACGTCGCGTTTCAGCCGGCTGGCGAAGCCTATGCCGCTCAGCCCGGCTCCGACAATCAACACATCCACGTGTTCGCTCATGGAGCCACGCTATCGACTTCAAGTTGACAGAGTCAACACGGTGTCGAGGACTCGGGCTAGGATGGGCGCATGGTTCAACGAGGAAGACGCACCGCACGGGTCTCGGGGGATGAGCGCCAGGACGCGATCCTCGTCACGGCCGAGGCGCTCCTCGGCGAGCGCGCCTTCGATGACATTTCGATCGAGGACCTGGCCCGCGGCGCCGGCATCTCGCGCCCCACCTTCTACTTCTACTTCTCCTCCAAGGACGAGGTGCTGCTGGCCCTGCTGGACCGTGTCATCACCGAAGTCGAGCACCGGATCGCCGGATTGCCACGGGATTTCGAACGCGATCCCGCCGGATCCTGGACCCGTTGCATCGGCATGTTCGTCGAGGTGTTCGCGTCCCACCGCGGCGTGGCCACCGCGGCGATCGCGGCGCGCGGCCGGAACGATGAGGTGCGTGCGCTCTGGTCCAGGTCGATGCAGTCCTGGGCCGAGTTCTCAACCGACATCATCAGGTCCGAGCAGGCTCGGGGGGCCGCGCCGGAGGGCATCGACGCCCACGACCTGGCCGTAAGCCTGAACCTGATGAACGAGCGGGTGATCACCGCTGTCCTGAACCAGGAGACTCCCGCCATCGCGGAGCCCCGCGCCCTGGACGTGTTGTCAACCATCTGGATCCGCAGCATCTACGGGTCCGTCAATCCCGGCCGCCCTTAACGCCGCTTCGAAAGGAAGAACTCGAATGCCTGAAATCAAGACGCTGACCGTGCTCGGTACCGGAGTCCTCGGCTCGCAGATCGCCTACCAGGCGGCGTTCCACGGGTTCGCTGTCACGGCCTATGATCTTGACGACCAGGCCCTCGAAAAGGCCCGGGCCCGATTCGCGCACCTTGCCGGCATCTACCGGGCAGAGGAAATAGCCGGCGCACTCGAGGGCAAGGCCGAGGCGGCTCTGGACAATCTCCGCCTCACCTCGGACCTCGGGAGCGCGGTCGCCAACGCAGACCTCGTGATCGAGGCGGTGCCCGAAGTGCTTGAGCTCAAGCGGGATCTCTACCGCAAGCTCGCGGATCTGGCCCCCGCCAAGACCATCTTTGCCACGAACTCCTCCACCCTGCTGCCCAGCGATCTCAAGGACTCCACCGGCCGCCCCGACCGCTTCCTCGCCCTCCATTACGCCAACAACATCTGGGCGCAGAACATCGCGGAGGTGATGGGCACCGCCGACACCGCACCGGCCGTGTTCGACGCCGTCGTCGGGTTCGCCCGGAACAGCGGGCTTGAGCCGATCGAGATCAAAAAGGAGAAAGCCGGCTACGTCCTGAACTCGCTGCTGGTGCCTCTCCTGAACGCGGCCGCCGGCCTGCTGCTGCAGGGCATCGCCAGCCCGGAAACGATCGACAAAACCTGGCGCCTCGCCACCGGAGCGCCGAGCGGACCGTTTCAGATCTACGACGTCGTTGGCCTGGGAACCGCGTACAACATCGCCGTGTCCTCCCCGGACGCCGGGTCTCAAGCATTCGCCAAGCACCTGTTGGACAACTACATCGACAAGGGCAAACTCGGCGTCTCCACGGGCGAAGGCTTCTACACCTACTGAGTCCGCCCGGGGCCTCACTGCGCCGCCGCAGCTCACGGAGGAGGCGGTTCAGGCTTGGTCATGGACTCCGGCGGGGGAGCGAAGGACGCTGCCGGGTAAAGTGCGGCGACCGCGAGCATGTAGTTCGCCCACTGCGGACCGGCGAGCATGTAGCCGTCAATGTTCTTGTAGAACTTGCCGTTGATGGTGACGTTCTGGCCCGGCCGTTTCTGGCCTTCCAGGGTGTCTCCGAAGAAGGATGCGGTGGCCAGGCCGGTGGTGTAGCCGACCACCCAGGTGGCGCCGTTGGTGTTGGAGGTGCCGGTCTTGGCCGCGACCGGGACCTGATCCTGGACCTTGGGTTTGATGTAGATTCCGGACCCCTTTTTCAGCACGTCCTGCAGCACGGAAGTCACGCCGCGGGCCACCTCGGGCTTGACCGCGCTGCGGCAGTCGCTGGTCTGGGCCGGAAGCTTCCGTCCCGCCGCATCGGTCACGTCCGTAATGGCGATTGGGGCACAATACTTGCCGTCAGCGGCGAACGTGGCAAAGGCATTCGCCAAGACCAGCGGCGCCACACCAATGGCACCCAGCAGGTTCCCCAGCTGGTGCATGTTCACCGGGGCGTTGTCCACGCCGCTGTGCAGTCCCACAGCGTCCACCATTCTCTGGATTCCGCAGAAGTCCAGTTCCGTGGCCTCGGCGAAGGTGGCCGTGTTGATGGAGTTGTAGAGCCCGTAATTGACGGGCATCTTGCGGTAGTAGCCCTCGTCGTTGTTCTGGAGGTCGTCGGCGGCGCCGAGGGACTTTTGGGCCGAATCGTAGGCCCCGAGGACCTTTCCGCAGCTGGACTTCCAGGGGAAGTCCAGCGGGTAAGTCCGCCGGGCGGCGTCCACCTCGGCGACCATTGACTTGCCTTCATTGAGCCATTCCGCGAAGGTGAACGGTTTCATGGTGGATCCGGGCTGGAACCCGCCGGCACCGTTGAGGTCATTGCCGCTGGCGTCTTTGGAATCCACATTGAAGTTCAGCTGCGTATCGAATCTCCCGGGTTCGGGAAGGAACACGGTGTTCTGCGCCATCGCCAGGATCTTGCCTGTGGCCGGACCGATCGAGACCAGCGACGCGCCCCACTTGTCCGGGTTGGCTCCGGCCGTTGCATCTACCTGGGCCTGCGCTGCCAGCTGCAGCCGGCTGTCCATTGTGGTGGTGATGGTCAGCCCGCCGCGGTAGAGCTTCTTCACGCGCGCGGCAAGGTCGACGCCGTACGCCGCGTTGTTGAGGATCAGGTGCGAAACGTAGTCGCAAAAGTAGGGTGCCATTTCCGCGGCGGCGCACCCCTGCCTCCCCGGCGTGATGTTCAGGTCCACCCCGGTGGTGGCGGCGGCGTCGTGGTCCGCCTGGGAGATCCGGCCGAGGCTGAGCATGGCATCGAGGACATGGTTGCGTCGCTGGATGGCGTTGTCCGGATATACGGCGGGGTTGTAGAAACTGGGGCTTTTCACCAGGCCGGCGAGCAGGGCCGCCTGCGGCAGGGTCAGGCTCTTGGCTGTGGTGCTGAAGAAGTAGCGCGACGCGGCTTCAATGCCATAGGCATCCCGGCTGAAGAAGACGATGTTGAGGTAGCCCTCCAGGATCTGGTCCTTGGTGTACTTCTTTTCCAGTTCGATCGCGAGCCGCATTTCGCGCACCTTGTCGCCGATGCTCTTCTGCCCATTGAGGACGATCTGATCGCCCTTGTCCGCGGAGACCAAGGACTCGTTGAGAACGTTGGTGACGTACTGCTGGGTGAGTGTTGAGGCGCCCTGCCTGCTGCCACCTGTCAGGTTGGACGCC
>DASWAW010000547.1:0-3651 GCA_036390955.1 Arthrobacter sp. | reverse complement strand
GCACGGGCGCCGACGCTGACGGACATGCGCTTTTCGGCGGCCTGTTCCATCAGGCGCCCTGCCGGGGTGGACAGCAGCTTGTTGCCGCCCAGGACGAGGAACAAGACCATGGCGATGGCGAGGTTGAAGAGGAAGCTGGCCAGGAAGATGGCCATGGGGTTGGCATCCAGTTCCGTCTTGGCAATGATGCCGTTGACGGTGACGCCGTAGACAGCGATGGGGGAGAAGCCGCCGGCCTGGGCCCCGTGGATCACCATCATGCCCATCATGAGCGGGTTGATCTTGTGTTTGGCCGCGAAGCTCAGCGCGATCGGCGCGATGATGGCGACGGCGGCGGGGGAGAGTGCGCCCACGGCGGTGATCACGGCGGTGATGGCGAACATGACCCAGGGTATGAGGGCCACTTTGCTGCCCACCAGCCGGACGGCGCCCCGGACCAGGAGGTCAATGGTGCCGTTGTTCTGCGCGATCGCGAACAGATAGGTGACCCCCACGATGGTGAGGAACAGTCCTCCGGGGAAGTTGGCGAGGATGTCGTTGGTGGACATCCCCAGCACGACGGCGCCCAGCAGGAATGCACCCACGAACGCCAGGGCGCCCATGTTGAGCGGCAAAACGGTGGCGAGCAGGAACATCACCACCAGGATGATGATCGAAAGGACGGGAGCGGACATCTTTGTTCCTCCGGATAGAAGTTAGTGAGGGGGGAATGGCTTAGTGGCCTAGCCTCCTAGACACTAGGTGTCTTTGTCAATAGTTCTTCGATAGTCTTAGAACGACCTCACGGAAGGGGGCGCATGGCAAAGCAAGCAGCAACGGAAAAGATTTCCCGCGTTTCGCGGCCTCGGCTGTACGAACAACTCGTGGAACAGATCATGGCGTTCATCGAGTCCGCCCAGCTGGGCCCGGGGGACACCCTGCCGGCTGAACGGGAGTTGGCAGAGCGGCTGGGCGTTTCACGGGCCACGCTGGCCCAGGCGCTCGTGGCGCTGGAGGTGCTCGGCGTCATCGACGTCCAGCACGGCACCGGGGCAGTCCTGGTTTACCGGCCCAATGTTCCGTCCGTGATCAAAGGCCTCCGCGAGCACCGCAGCAGGCTGCCCGAGATCGTCGAGGCGCGAAGCACGCTCGAGGTCAAGCTGGCCGAGCTGGCCGCGGCCAGGCGTACCGAGGACGACATGAAGGCCATCGATGAGGCACTCGATGCCATGGCCGAGGAGGTTGCCTCGGGCGCCCGGGGTGCGCGTGGCGACGAGCTGTTCCACCAGGCCGTGACCGCCGCCGCGCATTCGGCCGTGCTGGCCCAGCTGATGACGTTCATCGCCGGAATGATCCTGGAAACCCGCCTTGAATCACTCGGGCAGCCAGGCCGGCCGGAGGAATCGCTGGCATCGCACCGCAAGATCGCCGATGCCATCCGGGCCAAGGACGCCCCGGGCGCATCGGCTGCAATGCTGGAGCACATTGTCATGGTCTCCGATGTGGCCCTGTTGAAATAGGCGCCACACGAGGACTACAAGAGGACCACACGAGGACCCCACATGGCCGCCTGCGCCGCCTGATCCGCTGCTAGCATGACCGTCATGGGCATCCCCGCGGCGATCGCAGCCACCACCAGCACAGACGGCTCCGTGAACGAGCCCCCGCACGACGCCGACGGAAACGCCGACGGCGGCCCCGCCCGGCAGAGGGGCACGCGATGAGCATGGACGAGCGGACGGACACGCGGCCGCCCGCGCTGCACGTCGCCGACACCCACGATCTGATCCGGGTGGTCGGCGCACGCGAGAACAACCTCAAGGGCGTCAACCTCGAGATCCCGAAGCGCCGGCTGACCGTGTTCACCGGCGTCTCCGGTTCGGGGAAGAGCTCCCTGGTGTTCGCCACCATCGCCGCGGAATCGCAGCGGATGATCAACGAAACCTACAGCGCTTTTGTGCAGGGCTTCATGCCCAACCTGGCAAGGCCCGACGTCGACCTCCTGGAGGGGCTGACGACGGCGATCATCGTCGACCAGGAGCGGATGGGGGCGAACCCCCGGTCCACCGTGGGGACGGCCACCGACGCCAACGCGATGCTCCGGATCCTCTTCAGCCGGCTGGGTTCCCCGCACGTGGGACCCCCCACGGCGTTCTCCTTCAACGTCCCGACGCGGAAAGCGAGCGGGGTGATGAGCACCGAGAAGAGCGGCAGGGTGGAGAAAAGCGTTGTCCAGAACGCCGTCTACCTGGGCGGCATGTGTCCGCGATGCGAGGGCATGGGCTCAGTCTCCGACTTCGACCTCACCGCGCTCTATGACGACTCCAAGTCCCTTGCCGGGGGTGCCTTGACGATTCCCGGCTACAGCATGGACGGCTGGTACGGCCGGATCTTCAGCGGCGCCGGCTTCGACATGGACAAGCCCATCGCGAAGTTCACCAAGAAGGAAATGCATGACCTCCTGTACAAGGAGCCGACCAAGATCAAGGTCGAGGGCATCAACCTCACCTACGAGGGCCTGATCCCGAAGATCCAGAAGTCCATGCTCTCCAAGGATGTCGACGCGATGCAGCCTCACATCCGGGCCTTCGTCGACCGGGCCATCACGTTTCAAGCCTGCCCCGAATGCAACGGCACGCGGCTCAGCGCGGAAGCCAGGTCCTCGAAGATCCAGGGCAAGAACATCGCGGAATTGTGCGAGATGCAGATCAGCGACCTGGCCGCCTGGGTCCGCGGGCTCAACGAGCCGTCGGTCGCGCCGCTTCTCAAAGGCTTGCGGCACCTGCTCGAGTCGTTCGCCGAAATCGGGCTGGGCTACCTCTCGCTGGACCGGCCGGCGGGCACCCTGTCCGGGGGAGAGGCGCAGCGCACCAAGATGATCCGGCATCTCGGCTCCTCGCTCACCGACGTCACCTACGTCTTCGACGAGCCGACCATCGGCCTGCACCCGCACGACATCGAGCGGATGAACCAGCTGCTGCTGCAGTTGCGGGACAAGGGCAACACGGTTCTCGTCGTCGAGCACAAGCCGGAGACCATCGTCATCGCCGACCACGTCGTTGACCTCGGTCCCGGCGCAGGCACCGCGGGCGGCAGCGTCTGCTTCGAAGGAAGCGTGGAAGGCCTGCGGGTCAGCGACACCATCACCGGCCGCCACTTCGACGACCGGGCCACCGTCAAGACGGCGGTGCGGACGCCGTCGGGCGCCCTCGAGGTGCGCGGCGCGTCGACAAACAACCTCCGGGACGTCGACGTCGACATCCCCCTCGGCGTGCTTTGCGTCCTCACGGGCGTGGCCGGATCCGGCAAGAGCTCGCTGATCCAGGGCTCCGTGGCCGGCCGCGACGGTGTTGTGCTGATCGACCAGGGCGCCATCAAGGGCTCGCGCCGCAGCAACCCTGCAACGTACACGGGCCTCCTCGAGCCGATCCGAAAGGCTTTCGCGAAGGCGAACGGCGTGAAGCCGGCGCTGTTCAGCTCCAACTCGGAAGGCGCCTGCCCCACGTGCAACGGCGCGGGCGTCATCTTCACTGAACTGGGAGTAATGGCCACCGTCGAGTCCACGTGCGAGGACTGCGAGGGCCGGAGGTTCCTGGCGTCAGTCCTGGACTACAAGCTGGCCGGCCGCAACATCTCCGAGGTCCTGGCAATGTCGATGACCGAAGCCGAGGC
>DASWAW010000546.1:0-1865 GCA_036390955.1 Arthrobacter sp. | reverse complement strand
TACGGGTTCTCCGTGGTGGAGGTCAGCCAGGCCATCCGCCGCAACATCATTCAGTCCGTTGAGCGCGCCACCGGGCTGGAAGTGCTCGAAGTGAACATCAATGTCACCGATGTCCACCTGCCCGAGGAGGAACACGAAGACCAGCAGGTCCAGAAGACCCAACTGCAGTAACCACCCGTCACAGAATCCTCCGCCAAGGGGAACGGGACGATGAGCAAAAAGGATGGCTATGTCTACTACACGTTGGTGCGTGACGATTGGACTAGTACTGGGAATCGTTCTGGGCTTCGGCGGCTGGCTGGCGCTGCTGTCCGCGGTGATCCTCGGTTTTATCGGACTGTTGGTCGGCCGGGTCGCGGAAGGAAAACTCGACTTGCAGGCCCTGTTCGGTAGAGCATCGAGCCGATGACCCCGCCAGGAGCCCACGCCCTGCCCTTGCCCGGGGACGGGGACGGGGGCGGGTCCTTGCCAGGGGCCGGGGACGCGACCGGTGACGCCGGCCCGGACTTCGTCGAGACGGGCACTCGGGGGCAGACTGTCCTGGCGGCCAGGGTGATCGAGAAAATCGCCGCACAGGTCGCCAGCGACGAGTCCTCCGCGGGCGGTTCCTCCGGCGGATTTCTGGGCATCGGGAACCGTGCTGACCTCTCTGCCCGGCCCAAGGCGTCCGTGGAACTCGCCGGGAACATCGCGACTCTGAGGGTCGAGGTCGGGATGCGGTACCCGGTGCCGTTACGCCAGGCCAGCGAGGCCCTGCGGCGCCGGATCAGGACCAGAGTGACGGAACTGACCGGAGTCGACGTCCGAGAGGTTGACATCAGGATCTCGTGGCTGACCACCGACACCAACGGACGAAGGAAGTTGCTATGAGCCGGCATGGCCAGCGGTCATCGCGCCTGCGGCACCGGCCCAGCCGCGCCATCCCGTCACTCATCGCCGGAATCCTGCTTCTCGCCGTCGGCGTCGCCTTGGTCTGGCTGGCCATCACCCGGCTGGTCAACGGCACGTGGCCAGCCCTGCTGGAGGGACCACGGGACTGGCTCGCCGTGTTGGCGTGGAACGATCCCGCCGTGCAGCAGATTGGGATAGCCGCCGTCGTGGCAGGGGTAATCCTGCTGCTGTGCGCCATCATTCCCGGAGGGTTCAATGCACTTACGATCGATGATTCCCGCAGCGGCGCCGGGGGTGAGGCGCCGCCGGTGCAGGAACGGGAAACGGTGATGACCCGCAGCGCCGTCGCCCGCCTGGCGAAAGCCCGGTGCCTGCAGATCGACGGCGTCGGCTCGGCCGCAGCGACAGCCACCACCCGGCGCGTCCACCTTAACGTGACGACTTCCCTGCACGAGCCGGGGGACCTGCGTGACAGGATCACCGACGCTGTCCGTGCCCGTCTGGAAGAAACCGGGCTCTCCCCGGTTCCGCAGGTTACGGCCACTGTCCGGTCCAGAGAATGAGACCATTCGCGCACCCGCCCGCCGCGACTATTTGAAGGATGGCTTCCGATGAGACAGACCGCAGGAACCCTGAACCGGACCTGGCTGGCCATTCTCGGCATCCTTGCCCTGGCCGCCGGCGCTGCGCTGCTCCTGCAGTCCAACGGTACTTTGCATGCTCTTTTGAACACCGCCCGCTTTTGGGAGTCCGTTGTCACCGGTGACCTGCACGCGTTCTTCGCTCAGCCGTGGGTGGTGGCCGTCATGCTGATCGTCGGTGTCATCATGGGGGTGCTGGGGCTGCTGTGGATATTAGCCCAGATCCCGAGGAAGAACCGGGCGCCCGCCTATCGCCTCCATGACGAAGGCAGTAAGGGATTCACCCTCTGCGACTCGTCCGTCCTCGCCGCCGCCGTCGAAAACCGGATCAAC
>DASWAW010000545.1:0-10168 GCA_036390955.1 Arthrobacter sp. | reverse complement strand
AACCAGGAGTACTTAGACTGTGAAGAGCGCTGTCGAGAACCTCACCCCCACGCGGGTCAAGCTCAATGTTGAGGTCCCCTTTGAGGAATTGAAGCCCAGCATCGCAGAGGCATACAAGACTGTTGCTTCGCAGATCCAGGTTCCCGGTTTCCGCAAGGGCAAGGTCCCCTCCAAGCTCATTGACCAGCGCGTTGGCCGCGGCTACGTGCTGGAAACTGCCATCAACGACGGCCTCAACGGCTGGTACCAGGCAGCCGTTCAGGAAACCGGCATCCGCCCGCTGAGCCGCCCCGAGGTCGAGATCACTGAAGTGCCGGACCCGTCCGCCACCGACGGTGAACTCAAGTTCCACGCCGAGGTTGACGTCCGCCCCGAGATCGAGCTGCCCGACTACGCCGGCATCAAGGTTGAGGTTGCCGCTGCTGAGTCCACGGACGCCGACGTCGACAAGGCCCTGGACGAACTCCGCGGCCGCTTCGGCACGCTGAAGTCCGTGGACCGCCCGGCCGCCGACAAGGACTTCCTGACCATCGACATCACCGCCTCCATCGACGGAGCCGAGGTTGATTCCGCCACCGGGCTGTCCTACCAGGTCGGCGCCGGCACCATGCTTGAAGGCCTCGACGAAGCCGTCACCGGCCTCAGCGCCGACGAGGACGCCATTTTCGACACCACGCTTGTGGGCGGCGAGCACGCCGGCGAGTCAGCCCAGGTCAAGGTTGTCGTCAAGTCCGTCAAGGAGCGCGAGCTTCCCGAGGCTGACGACGACTTCGCCCAGCTGGCCTCCGAGTTCGACACGCTGGCCGAGCTCCGTGAGGACCTTGCCAAGCAGGCCGCGGAGTCCAAGGTTGTTGAGCAGGGCGTCGAAGCCCGCGACAAGGTCCTTGACAAGCTCGTTGAGCTGGTAGCCGTTCCCGTCCCGGACTCCGTCGTCGAAGAGCAGCTCGAGCAGCACTTCAACGCCGAGAACGCGCACGGCGAAGGCGAGCACGACACCGAGGAGCACCGCGCCGAGGTCAAGGCCAACACCGAGCGCGCCTTCCAGAACGAGATCATCCTTGACGCCATCGCCGAAAAGGAAGAAGTCAATGTCAGCCAGAACGAGCTGATCGACTACATCGTCACCACCGCCGGCCAGTACGGCATGGACCCGAACCAGTTCGCGCAGATCATCGATCAGAGCGGCCAGGTCCCGATGATGGTTTCCGAGGTGCGCCGCCGCAAGGCCCTGGCCGTTGTGCTGGGCCAGGCCGAGGTCACCGACACTGAGGGCAACAAGGTTGACCTCAGTGACTTCGTCCGCCCCGGCGGCGAAGAAGCGCCGGTCGAGGCAGCTACCGAGGCCGACATCGAGGACGCCGCTTCCGAAGAGGCAGCACCCGAAACCGCCAAGAACGACGACCCGGCAGCAGTGAAGTTCTGACACTTCCGTTCGAGTAATAATTCGGCCGCACCCCCGGATCTTTGATCCGGGGGTGCGGCTTTTTAAGCCCGTGATGAACCCTCCCGGGCAATCGTGCGCCGTCAGCGAACAGCCCCGCGCCTGAGCACAAAGCGGCCGGGAAAACCGTTAGTGTCCATGTAGGAAAGTTCAGTGATGCCGTCCAGTGGCGTCACCGTCGCCAGCGAGAGGTAAGTACATATGTCACAGCAAGCAGGGTCACCCCGGATGGCTACTGTCGATCCGGCAGCCCAGGATAACTACATTTACAACCGCCTGCTGAAAGAGCGCATCATCTGGCTCGGCTCCGAGGTCCGCGACGAGAACGCCAATGCGATCTGCTCGCAGCTGCTGCTGCTCTCAGCCGAGAACCCCGAGAAGGATATCTACCTCTATATCAACTCACCGGGCGGCTCCGTCACTGCCGGCATGGCCATCTACGACACCATGCAGTTCATTCCCAACGACGTCGTCACCGTCGCCACCGGTCTGGCCGCCTCGATGGGGCAGTTCCTGCTCTCCTCCGGCACCAAGGGCAAGCGCTACGCCACTCCCAACGCCCGCATCCTGATGCACCAGCCCTCCGGCGGCATCGGTGGCACGGCCTCGGACATCAAGATCCAGGCCGAGCTCATCCTGCACATGAAGAAGGTCATGGCCGAACTGACGGCCGACCAGACCGGCCAGACCGTCGAGACCATCCTCAAGGACAACGACCGCGACAAGTGGTTCACGGCCAAGGAAGCCCTCGAGTATGGCTTCTTCGACAAGATTGCGGCGCACGCGGGGTCCGTGGCCGGCGGTGGCGGAACGAACGCCAACGGTGACACTGCCGGTTCCGTTACCGACTCCACCGACGACGCCACCGAGAACTGACGGGCACGTAGACAGCAATGAATTCAGGAGCAATGAACATGAACTACAACTTCGGTTCGACTGCCGGTAACCTGCCGAGCAGCCGCTACGTGCTGCCGCAGTTCGAAGAGCGCACCCCCTACGGCTTCAAGCGCCAGGACCCCTACACCAAGCTGTTCGAGGACCGCATCATCTTCCTCGGCGTCCAGGTCGACGACGCCTCGGCGGACGACGTGATGGCGCAGCTGCTGGTGCTTGAGTCCACCGACCCGGACCGCGACATCACGCTCTACATCAACTCCCCGGGCGGCTCCTTCACCGCCATGACCGCGATCTACGACACCATGACGTACATCCGCCCGGAGATCCAGACCGTCTGCCTCGGCCAGGCCGCCAGTGCCGCCGCCGTGCTCCTCGCAGCCGGAACGCCGGGCAAGCGCCTCGCACTGCCGAACGCCCGCGTCCTGATCCACCAGCCGTCACTGTCCGGCGGCCAGGGCGGCCAGGCCTCCGACCTGGAAATCCAGGCCGCCGAGGTTATGCGCATGCGGTCCTGGCTCGAGGACACCCTGGCCAAGCACTCCGGCCGGACCCCTGAGCAGGTCAACAACGACATCGAGCGCGACAAGATCCTCACCGCGGCCGAGGCCATGCAGTACGGCCTGATCGACCAGGTGCTGGATTCCCGCAAGATGAAGCCCCAGGCAATCACCAAGTAGCGGAGCATAACGTAAAAAGCAGTACCCGGCGCCGGTGCGGCCCCACTTTAAGTGGCCGCACCGGCGTCGGCTTTCCACCCAACAGGCCGAAAGTGACCTAGAGTGGAACATGTCACGGCTGCCGTCCCCCAGGGAACGTCCGTGATTCCAGTAACGGGTGCAGCGCTGCGCAGGAGTTCGACAGAGCCGGCAGCAAGATACTAAAAGGGGTTCACATATGGCTCGGATTGGCGAGAGCACGGATCTGCTGAAGTGTTCTTTCTGCGGAAAGAGCCAGAAGCAGGTGCGGAAGCTCATTGCCGGGCCCGGCGTCTACATCTGCGACGAGTGCATTGAACTCTGCAACGAGATCATTGAAGAAGAACTCGCCGAAGTAGCCGACCTGGGCAGTTTCGAGCTGCCCAAGCCCCGCGAGATTTTCGACTTCCTGCAGGAATACGTGATCGGCCAGGAGCCCGCCAAACGCTCCCTCGCCGTCGCCGTCTACAACCACTACAAGCGCATCCAGGCCGGGCACGCCCCCAAGAGCGGTGCCCTTGCCGAGGGTGTGCACCACGACGACGTCGAGATCGCCAAGTCCAACATCCTGCTCATCGGCCCCACCGGCTGCGGCAAGACCTACCTTGCGCAGACCCTGGCCCGGCGCCTGAACGTCCCCTTCGCCGTCGCCGATGCCACCGCGCTGACCGAAGCGGGCTACGTCGGCGAGGACGTGGAGAACATCCTTCTGAAGCTCATCCAGGCCGCGGACTACGACGTCAAGAAGGCCGAACAGGGCATCATCTACATCGACGAGATCGACAAGATCTCGCGCAAGAGCGAAAACCCCTCCATCACCCGGGACGTCTCGGGCGAGGGTGTGCAGCAGGCCCTGCTGAAGATCCTGGAAGGCACGGTCGCCTCGGTCCCGCCGCAGGGCGGACGCAAGCACCCGCACCAGGAATTCATCCAGATCGACACCACCAATGTGCTCTTCATCGTCGCCGGCGCCTTCGCCGGACTCGAGGAGATCATCGGGTCCCGGTCCGGACGCAAGGGCATCGGATTCGGTGCGCCGCTCAATGAAGTCAAGAACAACACCGACTCCTACGGCGAGGTGATGCCCGAGGACCTGCTGAAATTCGGGCTCATCCCGGAATTCATCGGACGGCTCCCGGTCATCACCACGGTCTCCAACCTCGACCGGTCAGCGCTGATCCAGATCCTGTCCACGCCCAAGAACGCCCTCGTGAAGCAGTACCAGAAGATGTTCCAGCTCGACGGCGTCGAGCTGGTCTTCGAGGAGGAAGCGCTGAACACGATCGCCGATCAGGCGCTCGAACGCGGCACCGGCGCCCGTGGGCTCCGGGCCATCATGGAGGAAGTCCTGCTCCCCGTGATGTTTGACCTGCCCAGCCGCGACGACATCGCCACGGTCATCATCACCGAAGACGTCGTCTCCAAGAAGGCCGCGCCAACGATGATCGCCCACGACGTCAAGCGCCGGAAGTCCGCCTGATCCGGAATAAACCCGCTCCGCCGGGCGCTGTCACCTGTGTGACGCGCGCGGTCTGTAGCTAGCCCGGCGCACCTATTCCCCGAAGACTTCCCTAGGAGATCACCTGTGTCTGAATCCCTGACCAAACCGGCAGAGACCAACCCGGCAGCGACCAACAGCGCCGACTTCTGGTTCGACCCGATGTGTCCCTTCGCCTGGGTCACCTCCCGCTGGATCGGCGAGGTGGAAGGCGTCCGCGACATCGGCACCGAATGGCACGTTATGAGCCTCGCCATGCTGAACGAGGGACGTGAGGAGCTGCCGGAGGAATACAAGGCGTTCCTCACCAAGGCCTGGGCCCCGGTGCGCGTCATCACTGCAGCGGCCGAGCAGCACGGCCCCGGCTACGTCAAGGCGCTCTACGACGCCATGGGCACCAAGATCCACAACGAGGGCAACAAGGACATCGCCGAGGTCATCGCCAAATCCCTCGCCGAGGTCGGTCTGCCGGCGGAACTGGCGGCGGCAGGACAAAGCGATGAATTCGACGCCACCCTGCGCACCAGCCACGAGGCTGGCATCTCGCTGGTGGGCCAGGACGTGGGCACGCCGATCGTGTCCTTCAACGGAACTGCTTTCTTCGGCCCCGTGCTCACCCGCATCCCGCGGGGCGAGGAAGCCGGGCAGCTGTGGGATGCCTCGGTGACCCTCGCCTCGTTCCCGTATTTCTTCGAGATCAAGCGCAGCCGGACCGAAAACCCGGTCTTCAACTAGGCGCTCCCGCCGGGCGCGGAACGGTGCCGGGCCGGCAGACGAGGCCCCGGAAAAATTACTCTGATGTAGTTCTTCCGGGGCTCTTGCGGAACCGGAACGGCGGGACAACAATAGAACTTACCCACTTCGAAAGAAGCGGGACGCAGGAACCAAAGATTCAGTGACACTCATCCGACGCAGCCTTCGGCAAAGTCAGATGATGGCTACCAGTGACGAGGTAGGAAGACCTGAAAATCCAAGGATCCCGCCAGATTGTCTAAGACGTCACGTGACAATCGAAAAGTCGAAGCCCCACCAACGGCAACACGCTGATGGGGCTTCCCCTTTGCCCTAAAACAGGCCCGCCGATGAACAGTGTGCCCATGAGCAATGAACCCATTGCCGACTACGCCCTGCTGTCCGACTGCTCCTCCGCAGCGCTGGTCAGCGCGTCCGGCTCCGTTGACTGGCTGTGCTTCCCGCGTTTCGACAGCCCCTCGGTGTTCGGACGGCTGCTCGGCCAGGAGGCGGGTTTCTGGTCGATCCGGCCCGCCGGCGCAGCGTCCTCGACGCGCCGCTACCTGGGCCCGACGATGGTGCTGGAGACCACCCACACCACCCCGGACGGCGGCGTCACGGTCACGGACGCCCTGGTGCTCGGCGACGGCCGGCGGGGCCATGACCTCGGGGCGGAGTCGCCCGGAACCCTGCTCCGCCAGGTGTCCTGCAGCCACGGAACCGTCGACGTCGACATCATCCTGAGCGCCCGCCCCGACTATGGCCTGTCCCGGCCGCTGCTGGACGCAGTGGATGGCGGCATCCTGATCAGCGCAGGCGCCATGGTGCTGTCGTTCTCGACGGCGGTGCCCTTCCGGCTCGGCGCGGACACGGCGCTGGCCCGGGTGAGCCTTCGTGCCGGGGACGTTCTCGGATTCGCCCTCCACTCCCGGGCCGGCGCGGGCGGCGTTCCGGTCCTGTGGAGCCAGGCCGACATCACCCGCCGGCTTCAAGATACGGTGCAGGGCTGGAGCAGCTGGTCCGGGATGCACCAAAACTACCGCGGGCCGTGGCAGGAACTTGTTGCCGGCAGCGGACGGCTTCTGCAGGCGCTCACGTACTACCCGACCGGAGCCATCGTGGCCGCCCCGACGACGTCGCTGCCGGAAGTGGCCGGCGGCACGCGCAACTGGGACTACCGGTATACCTGGATCCGGGACGCGAGCATGACCCTGCAGGCCCTGTGGGTGGCCGCCTGCCCGGACGAGGCAGGGAAGTTCTTCCAGTTCCTCGCGACGGCGGCCGCCCGCCAGCTCGCCGGCGGCGAGGAGCTGCAGATCATGTTCGGCGTCGGCGGGGAACGCGAGCTGCCCGAGCGGGACCTTGCGCACCTGCCCGGCTGGCGCGCCAGCTCCCCGGTTCGGGTGGGCAATGGCGCGTGGAACCAGCGCCAGCTAGACGTGTACGGTGAGTTGCTCGACGCTGCCGCCGCGCTGCCGGAGTACCTCGCGGAGCTCCCGCCGGACACACGGCGGTTCCTGGCCGACGCCGCGGATGCCGCCGCCTCCCGCTGGCGCTCTGCCGACCACGGCATCTGGGAGGTGCGCGGGCAGCGACGCCATTATCTGCACTCCAAGCTCATGTGCTGGGTGGCGGTCGACAGGGCCATCGGGCTCGCGGACCTCCTCGGGGCGCCCGGGAGGGTCCCGCGCTGGGCGGAGGCGCGCGAGCAGATCGCGGCCTCCATCCGCACCGAGGGCTGGAGTCCTGCCGCCAATGCCTTCACCCAGGCCTACGGCTCCGAGGACCTCGACGCTTCGGCCCTGATGCTCGCCATCGTCGGATTCCTCCCGGCGGACGACCCGCGGATGCGCGCCACGATCGAGGCGGTTGAGCAGCGGCTCACAGATTCCCGGGGCCTTGTCTACCGCTACCGGGCCGACGACGGGTTCGCGGGAGAGGAAGGGACTTTCCTGTTTTGCACGTTCTGGCTGGCCCAGGCCCTGGCCCTCGCCGGAGAGACGCAACGCGCCCGGGATGTCTTCGAACGGGCCGCCGGGTTCGCCACCGACCTGGGCCTGATGGCCGAGGAGATCGCCCCGGACAGCGGCGAGCTGCTGGGAAACTTCCCGCAGGCATTCAGCCACATCGGCCTCGTCAATGCCGCCTGGGCCATCAGCGAAGCGGAACGGGACCGCCCGGCTCCCGGTGACTGGCAGGGTCCCGGGGACCGCCCGGCTCCCGGTGAGTGGCAGGGGAAAACGACCCGCTGACCAGCTCTCAAGGAACAAGCCCGGCGGCGCCGCTGTTGCCTCCAATGGCAGGGCATCCGTCCCGGTGCCGGGAAGCCCAGGCATCCCGCCCGGACGTGTCCTGTGTCCTGAGCCCACCCGCGAACATTGGAACGCCATGCCCATCACAGCCCACCTTGACCTGTTCCTCAAGACGGAATCCCTGCCCACCGCGCCGGCCGTGCTCCGCGACATCCTCTCCGACACGCGAGCGTTTGACGGCTGCCTCGGGGTCGATGTGCTGGTCGACAGCCATGATCCGGCGCACGTTCTTGTGGTCGAACAGTGGACGTCGCGGGAGCACGACTCCGCCTACCGCGCGTGGCGGGCCGGCGACGGCGCGAGCGGGCTCGGAGAGCTGCTGGCCGCCCCGCCGGTGCTGACGTACTTCGAGACCTCCTTCGAGGTCTGAGGCCCGGACCGCACGACCCCTGGAACAACGCGAGGGCTCCCCGCCCGGCCTGAGCCGGGCTGGGAGCCCTCGTCGTGGGTGTCGGTACGGCTGGCCTATGCCTGCGCGGGCTCCTCGGCCGGAGCCAGGACCACGTCGCTCACCGTCAGTTCGCCGTCGCCGCCCACCAGGGTCAGTTCCCGGGCGTTGGCGGCAGCCTTGAGGTCGGCCAGGCCGGCCTGCAGCTGCATGGTGAGGGAATCCGGGGCCGTGATGGTCGCGGAGAGCACCTCGGTGCGCTGTTTGACCTTTGCCTCCGACTTGGCCTTGCGGATGCCGCTGAGCGCGGTCCCGACGGTGGCCAGCAGGCTGGTGTCGCCGTCGATCGCGATGGCGGACGGCCAGGCGGCACGGTGCACCGAACCGGTGCGCCACCAGCTCCAGACTTCCTCCGTGGCGAAGGGCAGGAACGGGGCGAAGAGCCGCAGCAGCGTGTCCAGGCTCGTGGCCAGGGCAGCCAGGACGGACGCCTGCTCCGCCTCGCCCGCGGCACCGTAGGCACGGTCTTTGATGAGCTCCACATAGTCATCGGTGAAATGCCAGAAGAAGCTCTCGGTGATCTGCAGCGCCCGGGCGTAGTCGTAGTTCTCGAACGCCTTCGTGGCCTGCTGGACCACGTCGGAGAGCTGGGCCAGCACGGCCCGGTCCAGCGGGTTGCTGAGCACGGACAGGTCGCCGGACACCACGGAGTTCTCGGTGGCGCCCAGGTTCAGCACAAACTTCGAGGCGTTGAGCAGCTTGATCGCCAGCCGCCGGCCGATCTTCATCTGCGCAATCTCGTAGGCGGTGTCCGCGCCGAGCTTGGCCGAGGCCGCCCAGTAGCGGACGGCGTCCGAGCCGTACTCCTCGAGCACATCGGTCGGGACGATCACGTTGCCCTTGGACTTGGACATCTTCTTGCGGTCCGGGTCCAGGATCCAGCCGGAGATGGCTGCGTGCTTCCACGGCGCGGAGTCCTGCAGGGCGTCGGCGCGCACCGCGGAGGAGAAGAGCCAGGTCCGGATGATGTCGTGGCCCTGCGGGCGCACGTCGAACGGGTAGACCTTGGCGAAGAGCGCCTCGTCGGTGCTCCAGCCGCCCACGATCTGCGGGGTGAGCGAGGACGTGGCCCAGGTATCCAGCACGTCGGCGTCGCCGGTGAAGCCGCCCGGCACGTCGCGCTGGGCCTCCTCGTATCCGGGGGCCGCGTCCGCCGCGGGGTCCACCGGCAGCTGCGCGTCGGACGGGACCACAGGAGCCGCGAAGTCCGGGTTGCCGTCGGCGTCCAGCGGATACCAGACCGGCACCGGCACACCGAAGAAGCGTTGGCGGGACACGAGCCAGTCGCCGTTCAGCCCGGAGATCCAGTTCTCGTAGCGGGAGCGCATGAAGGCCGGGTGGAAATCGATCTCGTGGCCGCGGGCAATGAGCCGTTCACGGCGTTCCGCGTCGCGGCCGCCGTTGCGGATGTACCACTGGCGGGAGGTCACGACCTCGAGGGGCTTGTCGCCCTTTTCGAAGAAGTTCACCGGGTGCATGATCTTCTTCGGCTCACCCTCGAGCAGACCGGCGGTGGTCAGGAGCTCCACCACGCCTTCCTTGGCGCTGAACACGGTCTTGCCGGCGATCGCCGCGAAATTGGCGCGGCCTTCGTCGGTGGTGATCCACTCCGGGGTCTCGCCGATGATGCGGCCGTCGCGGCCCACGATCGCCCGGGTGGGCAGCTGCAGCTCGCGCCACCAGGTGACGTCGGTGAGGTCGCCGAAGGTGCAGACCATAGCGATGCCCGAGCCCTTGTCCGCCTTCGCAAGGTGGTGGGCTTTCACTTCCACCTCGACGCCGAACAGGGGAGAGGTGACCTTCTTGCCGAACAGCGGCTGGTACCTCTCGTCGTCGGGGTTTGCCACCAGGGCGGCACAGGCTGCCAGCAGTTCCGGGCGGGTGGTCTCAATGTAGAGCTTCTCGCCGTCTTCGGTGAAGAACGGGTAGCGGTAGTAGGCGCCTGCGACCTCGCGGTCCTCAAGTTCAGCCTGCGCCACAGCCGTGCGGAAGGTGACGTCCCACAGCGTGGGGGCCTCGGCCATGTAGGCGTCGCCGGCGGCGAGGTTCGCAAGGAACGCACGCTGGGAGATGGCCCGTGACTTGTCATCGATGGTCCGGTAGGTCAGGTCCCAGTCAACGGACAGGCCAAGGGTCTGGAACAGG
>DASWAW010000544.1:0-22749 GCA_036390955.1 Arthrobacter sp. | reverse complement strand
CAAGCCCTGACTGGCCGGTCGGCAACCCTCCCTTTCGCGGCGGGGTGCCTCAGGTGAATACTCGGCATATCGACCATTCGAGCTGCAAGCGTGAAAGAAGGAGATCCGTCGTGCCTGACGCGTCCGCCCCCGCTGTCCCCGGTACAGCACCCGCCCCGTCCCCCGCAGTCCCCGGTGCCGCCGAGGAGAAACTGGCGTACCGGCTGTTTACCGGCCCCGATGACCGGGCCTTCTGCGAGCGCGTCTCCGCCGCCCTCGCCGAGGGCTATGTGCTGCACGGCAGCCCGGCCGCCACGTTCAACGGCAGCAGCGTCATCGTGGCCCAGGCCGTCGTGCTGCCGGCGGCGATCGCCAGCGCCGATGCCGCCGTCGCCAACGCCGTGGATGATCTTGAGTTCGACGGCGAGGGCCACGCGTGAGCTACGCCGGTGACCTCAGCCCGCAGGAGGCCTGGGCCAAGCTCGAGGACGGCGCCATCCTGGTGGACGTCCGCACCGAGGGCGAATGGGCCCACATCGGCGTCCCGGACACGGCAGCCGCGGGTGGCAAACGGAACGATCCGCTTTTCATCCAGTGGAATCTTGCCGGCGGCATCCCCAATTCGGAATTCGTTGAGCAGCTGAAGCAGCAGGCGGCCGGCGCCGACGGCGCCGAACTGGTGTTCCTGTGCCGGTCGGGCGCACGGTCCATCGCCGCTGCGG
Organism: Arthrobacter sp.; assembly: GCA_036390955.1. GTDB lineage: Bacteria > Actinomycetota > Actinomycetes > Actinomycetales > Micrococcaceae > Arthrobacter. The sequence goes on along the minus strand of DASWAW010000544.1, from coordinate 22,048 downwards.
TCGCCGCGACGGAGGCCGGCTTCGTCTCCTACAACGTCCTCGAGGGCTTTGAAGGCGAACCGGACCGCCACGGCGAACGCACGCTCAACGGCTGGAAGAACCGCGGCCTGCCCACCAACCTCGGAAAGCACTAAGTGACCTTCAACCCTGACGCCGCCGGCTGGAGCGCCGACACCCAGGCCGTCCGCGGCGGACTCGACCGCACCGCCTTCCAGGAAACGTCCGAACCGGTCTTCCTGAACTCCGGCTTCGTCTACGAATCCGCGGCCGCCGCGGAGCGCGCCTTCACCGGCGAGGACGAACGGTTCGTGTACTCCCGCTACGGCAACCCCTCGGTGGCCACCTTCCAGGAACGGCTCCGGCTGCTCGAGGGCACCGAGGCATGTTTTGCCACCGCCTCGGGCATGTCCGCGGTCTTCACGGCGCTCGGCGCCCTGCTGGCCGCCGGCGACCGGGTGGTCGCGGCCCGCTCGCTGTTCGGTTCCTGCTTCGTGATCCTGAACGAGATCCTTCCCCGCTGGGGTGTCGAGACCGTCTTCGTGGACGGCCCGGACCTGGAACAGTGGCGGTCGGCGCTCTCGGAACCGACGACGGCGGTCTTCTTCGAGTCGCCGTCGAACCCGATGCAGGAAATCGTGGACATCGCGGCCGTGAGCGAACTGGCGCACGCCGCCGGGGCGACGGTCGTCGTCGACAATGTCTTTGCCACCCCCCTGCTGCAGCGCTGCGGTGAGCTCGGCGCCGATGTGGTCGTGTATTCCGGGACCAAGCACATCGACGGCCAGGGCAGGGTGCTCGGCGGCGCGATTCTGGGCACCAAGGAGTTCATCGAGGGCCCGGTCAAGCAGCTGATGCGCCACACCGGCCCGGCGCTCTCGGCCTTCAACGCCTGGGTGCTGACCAAGGGGCTGGAGACCATGGCCCTGCGCGTGAACCATTCCTCCGCCTCCGCGCTGCGGCTGGCCGAATGGCTTGAGGCACAGCCCGCGGTCAGCTGGGTCAGGTACCCGCTGCTGCCGTCCCATCCGCAGTTCGCACTGGCGGCCCGGCAGATGAAGGCCGGCGGCACCGTGCTGACCTTCGAGCTCTCCCCGTCCGCCGGGCGATCGGCGAAGGAGGCGGCGTTTGCGCTGCTGGACGCGCTGCGGATCATCGATATCTCCAACAACCTGGGCGATTCGAAGTCCCTCATCACCCACCCCGCCACCACCACTCACCGCGCCATGGGGCCAGAGGGCCGCGCCGCGATCGGGCTCAGCGACGGGGTGGTGCGCCTCTCCGTCGGCCTTGAGGACCTCGAGGACCTGACCCGCGACCTTGGCCAGGCCCTCAAGCAGGTCTAGGGCGGTTCCGGCCCGCCGCGGTCAGCCGCGGCGGACGCCGCCGAGGGTCGAGCCGTCGTCGGCCGGGTCGCCGGCGGCGGCTTCCCGCACGGTCACGTCGACGGCGTGCTCGACGACGGCGGCCAGTCCGCCGGACCGGAACGGGACCCGCTGCAGCTGCGAGCCGGTGCCCTCGGCCAGGATCCGCCCGACGCCGGCCCGCACGAGTTCCAGCTCGCCCTGTTCCTCCAGCACGGGGGCCACGAAGTCGACCAGCGCGTTGACCACGTCCGCGGCCGGGGCGGGAGTGAAGGTGCCGAAGTCCAGCAGCTGCCCGCGCAGTCCGCAGTTGCTGGCCTGCCAGGCGGCCATCCGCAGCAGCAACGTCGGCACCGGGGCGGGATCCACGCCGTCGTTCCATTCCCGGGACGCCGACTCCACGAGCGCACGCACCAGCACGGCGAGCAGCGCCGCGTCCTCGGCCCGCAGGCAGACGTCGGCGACCCGGACCTCCACGGTGGGATGATGCCGGCACAGCCGCGCGTCGAAGTAGACCATCCCCTCGTCCATCAGGACACCGCTTTCAACCAGCCGGGTCACCACCCGGCGGTAGACCGGCAGGCTGCCGAAGATCATCGTGGGACCAGAGCCCGGCCAGCGGTTCCACGCCTGCGTGCGGTAGCTTTCGAACCCGGTCTCCGCGCCGTTCCAGTAGGGCGAGTTCGCGCTGAGGGCGATCAGCACGGCGAGCTTGTCACGGATCCGGTCCATCACCGCCACACCCTCCTCCGGGGATTCCACAAAGGTGTGGACGTGGAGGCCGCAGGTCAGCTGGTTCCGGACCGTGAGCCCGAAGCGCCGCTGCATGGTCAGATAACGCTGCTTCGGCGTCAGGTGGGTGGCGGAGCCGTGGGGCGAGGTGGCAAGGGCGGCAACGCGGCCGCCGTGAACCCGCGCGGCGCGGTCGGCGCGGGCCCTGCCCAGCTTGAGCTGCCGGAGCAGTTCCGTGTACTCCAGGCACGGCCTCGTCTGGGTTTCAATCTGTTCCAGCTTGAGCTCGTAGCTGAAATCGGTGTCCTCGTGGACCGGCGGCTGTCCCGGGTCCGTCCGGCCCGTGTCCCGGTCCGGCGGCAACAGGCCGGGGAGAATGACATCGGCGAGGGCCAGCAGCATCCCCGTTTCGGGATCCACTATGAGCAGTTCTTCCTCCACGCCGAAGGTGCGCATGTTTCTATTGTGCGGCAGAATCCGCCGAAACGCTCCACAACGCGGGGTCACTCCGCGCCCATGGAGACCCTCCGGATGGGCGCGATCTGACCCCTCGTTGCTTGGTGGGGCTTGGGTGGGGGTTGGGTGGGGCTTCGGGTGGGGCCGGTGGACTCAGTCCTGGAAATACTCGATCTTCGCGCCGATGGTGTTCAGCCGTTCGGCCAGGTCTTCGTAGCCGCGCTCGATCACGTAGATGTTGCGCAGTTCCGAGACACCCCGGGCGGCGAGCATCGCCAGCAGCAGGCAGGCGGCCGGGCGGAGCGCCGGCGGGCAGCCCACCTCGGCCGCGCGCCATTTGGTGGGCCCGTTGACGTAGATCCGGTGCGGGTCGAGCAGCTGCACCTGGGCGCCGAGCTTGTTCAGCTCCGTCAGGTAGATCGCGCGGTTGTCATAAACCCAGTCGTGGATCAGGGTCTGGCCCTGGGCGTTGGCGGCGATGACCGCGAAGAAGGGCAGGTTGTCGATGTTCAGCCCGGGGAAGGGCATGGGGTGGATCTTGTCCTCGGGGGCGTGCAGTTCCGAGGGCATGGTGGTGACGTCCACCAGCCGGGTGCGCCCGTTGCGGGCCAGGTACTCGCCGGACACTTCGAGCCGCTGGCCCATCTGTTCCAGCGTCGCGAGCTCGATTTCCATGAACTCGATCGGGACGCGGCGGATCGTGACTTCCGAGTTCGTGACGATGCCGGCGGTGATCAGGCTCATCGCCTCGATCGGGTCTTCGGAGGGGAAGTACTCGATGTCGGCGTCGACGGAGGGGCGGCCGGTGATCTTCAGCGTCGTGGTGCCCACGCCCTGGATCTCGACGCCGAGCATCTGCAGGTAGAAGCAGAGGTCCTGCACCATGTAGTTGGGGCTGGCGTTGCGGATGATCGTGGTGCCGCTGCGGTGGGCGGCGGCCATAATGGCGTTTTCGGTGACGGTGTCGCCGCGTTCGCTGAGCACGAAGGACCGGTCGTGGCCGTCCGAGGGCGGCGCCTGCACGGCGTAGAAGCCGGATTTTGCGTCCACGCTGAGCCCGAACTGGCGCAGCGCCTGCATGTGCGGCTGCACCGTGCGGGTGCCGAGGTCGCAGCCGCCCGCGTAGGGCAAGCGGTATTCGCCGGATTCGTCCAGGAGCGGGCCCAGCAGCATGATGACGCTGCGGGTCCGGCGGGCGGCCTCCACATCCATCGAGTCGAGGTCCAGGGCCGCGGGTCGGCGGATCTGCAGATCGCTGGCGTTAAGCCAGGTGCATTCGACGCCGATGCTGGTCAGCACCTCGACGATCCGGTTGACCTCTTCGATCCGGGCCAGCCGGCGCAGGGTAGTGGTGCCGCGGTTGATCAGGCTGGCGCACAGCAGGGCGACGCCGGCGTTCTTGCTGCTGTTGACGTCGACGGCGCCGGACAGGGAACGGCCGCCCTCGACCCGGAGGTGCGTCATGGCCGGCCGTCCCACCTTGACGATGCTCCGGCCGAGGATGGACTCAAGCCGCTGGATCATTTTCAGGCTGAGGTTCTGCTTGCCCTGTTCCATCCGGGCGATGGCGCTCTGGCTGGTTCCCAGCTCGGCCGCGAGCTGCCCCTGGGTCCAGCCCTTCTGGCCGCGGGCGTCGCGGAGGAGGGCGCCAACATGTTCAGCAGTCTCTTGAGTCATATCAAAAAAATATCACGCATGAGTTATTAAACCCGGCAATTCCGGCCGGGAAGCCGCGAATCTCACAGAGCTACCCGCCCGGTGCGATAACCGGTGCTACTGCCGCGCGAGGAAGACCATGTTCCAGGTTCCCGCCGCCAGGGCGGAGGCGACGGCGGCGGCGGCAATCAGCAGTCCGCCCAGGAACACCCAGGCGTCCAGGCCGCGGAAGACCGATTTCCGGGCCCAGGTCCGTTGTGCGCCGCCGAAGCCCCGGGCCTCCATGGTGACGGCGAGCCGGGAGGCGCGCCGGACGGCCTGCACCAGCAGCCCGAAGCTTTGCCCCAGGGTGGCGCGGAGCCGCTGCACCGGATTCCCGTGCGAGCCCACGCCGCGGGCGCGCCGTGCCATGCCGATGGTCTGCCATTCCTCGGCCATCAGTCCGACGAGCCGCATCGCGGCGAGCGTCCCGAGGACGAACCGGTGCGGCAGCTTTGCCTTCTGCGCCAGGGCGTCCGCCAGGTCCGTAGGGTCGGTGCAGCTCATCAGCAGCACGGCCGGCAGCGCGATGGCCAGGCCGCGGAGCATAAAGCCCAGCCCGAGTTCGAGGGATCCTTCGCTGATGGACCAGATCCTGGCGTCGAGCAGGATGCTCCCGCTGTCCGGTGCCAGGATCGTGGTGCTCCAGCCGCCCAGCGCCGCGGCCAGGATCAGCGGCCAGCCGCGCTGCCAGAGCAACCCGAGCGTCAGCCCGGCCAGCGGCAGCAGCGCCAGTTCGAAGGCGAGCGCCACCGAGGCGGACACCCAGTCGATGGACAGCGCCAGGACCATCGTGATGAGCATAACGGCAGCGAACTTCGCCAGCGGATTGGCCCGGGCCAGCAGGGCATGGTTGCCGCGGAGGGTCAGTTCCTGCCTCATGGGGCCGCGACCTTTCCGGGTTCTTGGGATTCCGGCGCGCCGAGGCTCAGTTCGGTGCCGCCCAGGACCTCGCTGAATTCGGCGTCGTGTGTCACGGACACGACGGCGGTGCCGTCGTCGAGCAGTTCGGAGAGGAAGGACGCGAGTTCGGCCCAGGTGTTGGCGTCCTGGCCGAAGGTGGGTTCGTCCAGGACGAGCACCCGGGGATGGGCGGCGAGGACGGTGGCCACGGACAGGCGGCGCTTTTCGCCGCCGGAGAGGGTGTAGGGGTTGGCGTCCACCAGCTCCGTCAGCCGAAGCCGCTCGAGCAGTTCGTCCACCCTGTCCTCGCCGCGGCCCAGGTGCCGGGGCCCGAACATCAGCTCATCCAGGACACGCCCGGTGACAAACTGGTGCTCGGGTTCCTGGAACACGGTGCCGATCCGGGCGATGAGCTGCTGCGCCTTCCACTTGTACGGATCGATCCCGGCGCCGGCGCTGAGCTCCATGGTGGCGGAGACCGCGCCGGACACCGGCGCGAGCAGGCCGGCGAGGGTCAGGGCGAAGGTGGACTTCCCCGAGCCGTTGGGGCCGGTGATGGTCAGCGCCTCTCCGGCGCGGACCTGGGCCATGATGCCGGACTGCACGGCCTCCGGCGGGATCGGGCGGAAGCCTCCGCGCAGACCGGCCCGCCGCGGCCGCTCGCGCGACACCGCGAGGTCCTCCGCGGCGAGCAGCAGCTGCCCCGCCACGCCGGGAGTGGCTGCGTCGACAGGACCTGCGGCGGTCCCGGGGCCCGCGGGCCGGCCGGCGGCCCGGGCCCGGGTCTGCGGCACGTACCCGGGCACCCACACCCCGGCCGCGGTGAGCATGTCCCGCGCCTCGGCCAGGACCCGGTCCGGCGGCCCGTCGATCAGCACGGCGGAATCCGCCGCCGATCCGGGCTGCAGCACCACGATCCGGTCCACCAGGTCCTTCCAGACGGAGACCCTGTGCTCCACCACAACCAGGGTGGCCCCGGTCTTCTCCAGGCAGCGGCCGACGGCGTCGCGGACCTCCAGGACACCGGCGGGGTCCAGGTTGGCGGTGGGTTCGTCGAGCAGGATCAGTCCGGGGCGCATCGCCAGGATGCCCGCGAGCGCCAGGCGCTGCTTCTGGCCCCCGGAGAGCTCCGACGTCGGATGGTCCAGCGGCAGCCGGCCCAGCCCGACGTCGTCCAGCGCTTCCGCCACCCGCCGCCAGATGTCCTCCGGCGGCACGGACAGGTTTTCGGCGCCGAAGGCGACGTCGTCGCCCAGGCGGGAGAGCACCACCTGGGTCTCCGGGTCCTGCTGCATGAGTCCCGCCCTGCCGCGCCGGGCCCGGGGCGGGGCGCCGTCAATGAGCAGGCTGCCGGTCTCGTCCGCGTCCTCGGCGTCCGCGGCAGCACGGCCAGCAGCACCGCCGGGAACATGCCCGTCGCCGCCGGCGGAGCTGTCGCCCAGCACCCCGGCCAGGGCATGGAGCAGCGTGGACTTGCCGGCCCCGGAGGGACCCAGCAGCAGCACCCGCTCCCCGGGCCGGATGTCCAGGTCCAGGCCGCTGACGGCGGGCCGGGGCCGGCCGGCGTGCCGCCAGCCCCAGCCCCGCGCGGTGACCGCGGCCGGGCGGACTCCCCCTGACAATGGCATCACTGGTGTGCGGACATCAGGAGAACACGGGCTCCGTGGCCGCCTTGCGGGAGGCAAAGGAACTCAGCACACCGGTCCTGGCCAGGCCCCGGGTGGCGAGCCAGGACAGCCCGCCGGCGATTACGGCGCCGGAGATGGCCGTGAAGATGATGTAGGCGAGCTTGTCGCCGGCGGCGTACGCGATGTTCCAGCCCCAGGGCAGGAACGAATCGTTCAGCCCGCAGAACAGTCCCGCACCGGCTCCGGCCAGCAGCGACACCGGCAGGTTGAACTTCTTGTACATAAAGGCGGCGAAGACCAGCTCGGCGCCCAGGCCCTGCAGGACGCCGGAAATGAGCACCGTGGTGCCGTACTGCGAGCCCATGATCAGTTCGCCGGTGGCGGCCACGGTTTCGCAGAACAACGCGGCGCCCGGCTTGCGGATAATGAGCATGCCCAGCACGGCCGGGATCATCCAGCCGCCGGCGTAGAGCCCGGTCAGCGGCGGGTAGAACGCGTTGACGGGGGCGGAAATGAGGTTGGCGCCCTGGGACCAGGCCCAGAAGATCACGCCGCCGGCCACCGCGATCAACGCGGCCACCACAATGTCCACGACACGCCAGTTGTAGCTGCGTCGGGTAAGCGTCTGCTTGGCAGATGTATCAGTCATGTCGTCCTCCTGAGGAACAGGAGGGGAGAGTGCCCCGGGGTCCGCGGCTTCCGCCGCCGCTCCGGTCACTCTGAGAACTCGACTCCCTTGCGCCGGTACTAACCGGATCAGGTTCGAGGGTCTGCGGCTGTCCGCACTCTCAGCGCCCACCTGTGGTTTCCCCGGATTTCTCCGGCGATGCCCGACGGCGGCGCTCCCCTGTCGTAATTAAAATCGCCCTTGTGGGCGTGGCCCAGTTTACACCCATCAGGCGTTGATTTCCGGGGTCAGCCGTCACAATCCGCCGGGGCCGAAACCGGTGGCCGCGGACCCCCGCTTGGTAGAGTCGGCATGGCATGGGAACACGACCGCTGCCACGTGCCGGCGGCCACCTAACGGAAGCTGAACACTTGACCGACTCACCAGTGACTTCCCCCGGCTACGACCCGGACTCCACGGACGAGCAGCCGCCCGGGTCCCTGGCGGCGCTGATCGGCCGCGTCCTGGCTGAAATCGATGAGCTGCAGTTCCCGTCGTTCGGCAAGGACGACGCCCTGGACCTCGGCCTCCTGCTGGTTGAACTCGGCAGGCAACGCTCGCACCCGATCGCCATCGACATCACCAAAGGCGAGCAGGTGCTTTTCCACGCGGCCCTGGAGGGCGCCACACCGGACAACGAGCGCTGGATCAGGGCAAAGCAGCGCACGGCCGTCCGCTACGAGGTGCCGTCCCTGCTGGTGGGTCTTCGGGCCCGGGCCGCCGGGCGGAGGATCGAGGACAACGCCTGGTTCGACCAGGCGGAGTTCGCCGCCCACGGCGGGGCCTTCCCCATCTACGTGCGCGGGACCGGGATGGTGGCCACCGTCACGGTGTCGGGGTTGCCGCAGAAGGCCGATCATGAACTGGTGGTCGAAGCCCTGTCGGAAATCCTCGGCCGTGCCGGGACGCCGGGGAGCTAGCCCAGTCTCCCGGGTGTCCGCCCGGCCAGCCGGATCAGCGCGATCCCCGTTGCCACGAACCAGACCCACATCAGCACCCCGTAGCCCCAGTAGAACTCCGGAACGGCGTGCCGGAGCGCCTCCGCGGCGACGCCCAGTGCGCCGGTGGCGATCCCCAGCCAGGCCAGGGCCCACGGCAGCACGCCCTTGAGCATAACGAGGGATATCAGCAGGATGCCGAACGCGGACAGGACCCCGACGACGGCGGGGGTGTTGTTTTCGGCGACGACGGCTTCGGCGGCGGTCGAGTAGCGGAGCCGGGCCGCGTCGTCGCCCGCGGCGGCGTAGCGGTCGCTGAGGTAGATGAGCACCAGTGATCCCCTGCTGGTGACCGGGACGGCAAGGATCAGCGCCCACGACAGGCCGCCGATCACCGTGGCCAGCAGTGCCAGGCTCTTGTTGAGCGGGGCGAGCGCGACGAAGAGCGCGACGAACACCAGCACCGGCAGGATGTTCGGCACGATCCAGAGCAGCTGTTCGGCAATGTAGGTCCCCTTGTTCCGCGCGATGAATTCCAGCGTTTCGGTGCCGCCGTGAACCGGGGGCGGGGCGGCGAAGTCCAGGGCCAGTGCGAGAATGAGCAGCGCGACGAAGGTCACCGAGGAGATCCCGGCCCAGAGGTAAAGCTGCCGCCAGGTCCGGCCGTCAGCCGGCGCGGCGGCCGGCAGCCGGGCGTGGCCCGGCGCGCGGGTTTGGGGTCGTTCCATCCTCGAAGGTACGTCCGGCCCGCCCCGCCGGACAGGGGCGTTGGTCCCGCGCCGCCAGCCGGAGCAGAGGCGGTCCCGCGTCCCTGGCCGAACCGCCTGACCGGGAAGGCTAGGCTAGGGGAAGCCCTGTTTCCCCCACAAGGAGTTGCGAAGAATGAACATCTTCATCAAACTGCTCGGCACCGGCGTCAGCCTGCTCGCCGGCTTCGTCGGCACCAAGCTCGTTGACAACATCTGGGAGAAAGCCACCGGCAACCAGCCGCCCAAGGGCCACGACGACGATGTGCCCACCACGCTTCACTCGGCCCTGACCTTCGCGCTGATCTCAGCGGGCGTCAGCGCAATCATCCAGGTCCTCGCCAACCGCGGCACGCAGCGCGCGATCACCCGTTTCGCCAAAACCCAGGACCTGGCTTAGCGCGAATCGCTGGCTTACCGCCCGGCGGTGACCGCGTCGCCGTCGTCGTCGTCGGTGAAACCGCGCTTGCCCGCCGCCTGCTGCACCACGGTCTCCAGTTCGTCCGTACTGAGCAGCTCCGGGTGGAGGTGCTTGGTGCGGTAACCGGCGCGGCCGACCATGTGCGCGGACACCGGCACCGTGAGCAGCTGGAAGATCCAGGCCACCCCCAGCACCGGCCAGACCCACCAGGTGCGCATTTGCAGGCCCAGCGCGAAGAGCAGCAGGAAGAGCCCCAGCACCTGCGGCTTGGTGGCTGCGTGCATCCGGGTCATGAGGTCCGGGAAGCGGAGCAGGCCCACCGCCGCAGCGAGGGACATCAGGGCGCCGACCACCATAAAGACCGCCGAGACGGCGTCGATCACGGCATCGCCGGGGAATGTCTCAGGATTCACGGCTTTTCTCCCGCCGGTCGGCTACGAAGCGGGCCACCGTGACGGAGCCGACGAACCCAATCAGCGACACCGCCACCAGCAGCATCAGGTTGTTCAGGTGCCGGTTGACGGCCATGTCGATACACAGTGCCGCTCCCACGATCGCCAGCAGCACGTCCGCGGCGAGCACCCGGTCCAGCAGCGACGGGCCCCGCGCGATCCGGATGATCGCTCCTCCGGCGGCCAGGGAGAGCACCACCGTGGTCACGGTCAGGACGAGCTCCATCATGGCCCCACCTCCTGGTTGAGTGCGGACAGTTCGGCCTGGGTCCCCATGATCCTGATCAGCCCCGCCTCCGTGTTGCGGACGTCCCTGCGCAACTGCGCGGCGTCCTCCGCGTTGCGGACATTGATGCCGTGGATGTAGAGCGTGGACGTGGAACGGTCCACCTCCACCACAAGCGACCCGGGGATCAGCGCGGTCACGTGCCCTGTGGCAGTGACCAGCAGGTCGGAGTGGCTCCGCAGCGGGACGGCGACGACGGCGCTGATCACCCTGGGGCCTTTGGCCAGGGCCAGGTACAGGACCTGGAAGCTTGCGGTCACGACCTTGGCCAGGAAGATCAGGGCGAACGGGACCGCCCGGAGCAGGTTGAAGCGCCCGCCGAGCTCCACCGGCGGGAGGTAGAACAGCCGGGCCACCACGACGGCGATCAGCGCGCCGAAGAGCAGGTTCCCCGGGCTGAAGTTCTGCCACAGGGCGCCCCAGACAATGACGAGCCAGACCAGCAGCGGGAGTTCCTGGCGCAGGGATATCCGTTTCCGGTTCATTTGCGCTCCTGCCCGCCGGCCGGGGGAAGACCGGCGGGGTCCGCGCCCGGTTCCGGCTGGGAAATCGCAGGGACCGGCGCGTCCTCGCCGAGGACGGCGTGGATGTAGGCGGTCCGGTCCAGCATCTCGACGGCGGACTGGTCCGCCACCTTGAACAGCGGCCCGGCGAAGACGGTCAGCCCGACGCCGAAGAGGACCAGGCCCAGGGTGGAGCCCACCATGGTCCGCGGCAGGAGGGTGACGTTCGTTTTCCCGGCCCGGTCGCCTGTGGCCGAATCCGAGGGGTCCGCCAGCAGCACCGGATCGGGGTGTTCCGCGTCCTCGGGCTTGCGCCAGAACGCGCGGTTCCAGACCCTCGCCATGGCCAGCAGGGTCAGCAGGCTGGTCAGGACGCCGCCGATCACCAGCGCGTAGGCCAGCGGGGTTCCGAGCTGGACGCCCGCCTGCATCAGGCCGACCTTGCCCAGGAAGCCGGAGAGCGGCGGGATGCCGGCCAGGTTCATGGCCGGGACGAAGAACAGCACCGCCAGCAGCGGGGACAGCTTCGCCAGGCCGGCGACGCGGTCCACCGAGGAACTGCCGCCGCGGCGTTCAATCAGCCCGGTCACCAGGAACAGGCTGGTCTGGATCGTGATGTGGTGGGCGACGTAGAAAACGGCGGCTCCCAGCCCGGCCACCGAGGACATCGCCAGGCCGAACACCATGTAGCCGATGTGGCTGACCAGGGTGAAGGACAGGAGTCGTTTGATGTCGCTTTGGGCCAGCGCACCCAGGATCCCCACCAGCATCGTCAGCAGGGCGGCGACCATCAGCGGGGCGTTGAACGTGTCTCCCGGGAACAGCAGCGTTTCGGTCCGGACCATCGCGTAGACGCCCACCTTGGTCAGCAGGCCGGCGAACACGGCCGTGACCGGGGCGGGCGCCGTCGGGTAGGAGTCAGGCAGCCAGAAGGACAGCGGGAACACTGCGGCCTTGATCCCGAACGCCACGAGCAGCATCACGTGCAGCAGGTTCTGGGTGCCCTGGTCCAGGTCCGCGAGCTTGACGGCCAGATCGGCCATGTTGATTGTTCCCGTGGCCCCGTAGATCATGGCGATCGAGATCAGGAAGAGCACGGAGGACACCACCGAGACCACGAGGTAGGTCACGCCGGCCCGGATCCGCGGACCCGTCCCGCCGAGGGTCATCAGCACATAGCTGGCGGTCAGCAGGATTTCGAAGCCCACATACAGGTTGAACAGGTCCCCGGAGAGGAAGGCGTTGGACACGCCTGCCACCAGGATCAGGTACGTGGGGTGGAAGATCGATACCGGCGCATCCCGGTCGCCGTCGGCCATGCCCTGCCCGGTGGCGTAGATCAGCACGGCCAGGCTCACGGAGGATGACACCACGAGCATGAGCGAGGAAAACTGGTCCACCACCATGACAATGCCCCACGGCGGGAGCCAGCCGCCGATGTTGACCGCGGCCGTGCCGCCCTCCCAGACGGAGGCGAGGAGCCAGCACTCGAGCAGCAGGGTCAGGGCCAGGAGCACGATGCTGACGGTCCGCTGGGCCCGGGAATTCCGGATCAGCAGGAAGGTCAGGGCGGCGCCGAGCAGGGGGAGGATGACGGCGAGCGGGGCGAAACTGGCAACGTTCACTGTCCGCCTCCTTCCTTGCTGGGTGGCGTGACATTCCGGGATCCGGGCTGCTCCTCCGAGGCTGCGGCCCCGGCGTCGAGCGTGCGGTCGGCGACCTTGACGGTGGCTTCCGCCCCGGCGGGAACATCGGAGACCGACTGGCCGTCGGTGCCGATCATGGTCAACGGGAATTCGGAGGTTTCCACCGGGACCACGGAGTCGTCCTCGGCGTCGAAGCTCGGGGTCTTGGCGACGCGGCGGTCCTCGGCGTCGTCCTGGATTTCGTCCTGGCGGGCCAGGACCCAGGTGCGGTAGATGATGCCGAGCATAAACGCGGTGACGGCGAAGGAGATCACGATCGAGGTGAGGATCAGGGCCTGCGGCAGCGGATCGTTGTAGTCCCCGGGATCGGTGTCCTTGTTGTACAACGGCGCCAGGCCCGCATAGCCGCCCGTGGTGAGGATGAGCAGGTTGGTCGCGTTGGCGAGCAGCATCAGGCCCAGCAGGACGCGGGTGAGGCTGCGCTCCAGGATCAGGTAGATGCCGCAGGCATAGAGTGCGCCCATGACCGTCAGCAGGGTCAGATTGACGCTCATGCTTTCCCCTTGGCTGTGGTTTCGGCGGCGATTCCGGCGGCTTCCTGCTCCTCCGACGGTTCGGCCGGCTGTTCCTCGAAGTGCTCGTCGATTTCGGCGCCCAGGCTGCGCAGCACATCGAGCACCAGGCCGACGACGACGATGTAGACGCCGATGTCGAAGATGGTGGAGGTGACGAATTTGACGTCGCCGAAGACCGGCAGCCAGAACTCGAGAATGGCGGTCTGGAACACCTGGCCGCCCAGCAGCAGCGGGGCCACGCCGGAGGCCGCCGCAGTGGCGAGGCCGATGCCCAGCAGGGTGCCGGCACTGACCGGGGTGGCCTCGCGCAGTTCGAAACGGCCGCCGGCCAGATAGCGGATGGTGAGGGCCAGTCCGGCGGTGAGACCGCCGGCGAAGCCGCCGCCGGGGAGGTTGTGGCCGGCCAGCAGGAGGTAGATCGAGAACACGATCATGGAGTGGAAGATGAGCCGGGTGACGACCTCGAAGATGATCGAGCGGCGTTCCGGGGCCATCGTCCGGCCCGCCACGAGCCACGCGTCCCGGCTGGAGGCGGCAAAGCGGCGGCTCATGGCCAGCGCGGCGTCGTCGCGGGTGTTGCCGCGGCCGGAGCTGCGGCTCGGCTGCCGGCGTCCGACGGAGCCCTCTTCCACCGCGGCGGAAGTCCGGATCCGGTCCCCCCGGCCGCGGACGAAGATGAGGCTTGCGACGCCGGTGGCGGCCAGCGCCAGCACCGAAATTTCCCCGAAGGTGTCCCAGGCGCGGATATCCACCAGCGTGACGTTGACGATGTTCAGTCCGCCGCCGCCCTCATAGGCCAGTTTCGGGAACTCCAGCGAGACCGGCGTCGCCACCCGGGCGCCCAGGGCGTAAATGGCGACGAACACCATGGTGACTCCGAAAGCGGCGCCGATGATCACGCGGATCACCCGGTATCTTCCGCCGGTGCGGTCGCGCAGTTCCGCGGGCAGGCTGCGCATGGCGAGGACGAAGGCCACCAGGATGATGGTTTCCACCAGCATCTGGGTCAGTGCGAGGTCCGGGGCGCCCTGCAGCGCGAACATCAGGGCGATGCCGTAGCCGGTGACGGACACCATGAGGACGGCCAGGAAGCGCTTGTTGGCCCGCACGGCGGCCAGTGCGCCGATCACGATCCCGGCCCCCACCACGATCTGCAGCGGGGAGTTGGGGTCGACGAAATAGAGGTCCTGCGGCAGCGGCTTGTCCGCCAGCACCAGCGCGGTGAGCGGCAGGACGAATGCCACGGTCAGGATGACGGACAGGTAGAAGAACAGCGAACCCCGCTGGGTCCGGCCGGTGATCCAGACGGCGGCGTCGTCGAGGGCGCCGATCGCCAGCTGGTAGCTGCGGTCGCCGTCGATCCAGGCCGGGACCAGGGCCTGGACCCGGGAGACGGCGGCGCGGCCGTAGAACATGGCCAGGCCGAGCGCGAAGGTGATGGCGGTGAGCCCCAGGGCCGGGGTCAGGCCGTGCCACAGCGCCAGGTGGCCGGCGGCGGCCGCCACGTCCTCGCCGGCGGGCACGAACAGCGCCGCGTACGGCTGGATCCAGCCGTCCACCGGCGCCGGCCAGAGTCCGTAGACAATGGTCAGCAGGCTCAGGACGGCGGGGGCGGCCAGGAAGGCCGGTTTGATCGGTTTGAAGGGGGTGGTCCCGACGCCGGTCTTGACGGCGAAGGCGCCCCACATGAACCGTGCGCTGTAGGCGAAGGTCAGGATGGATCCCAGGACCAGGCCGGCCAGGATCACCAGCCCCCAGGGGCCGCCGGCGGTGCTGTAGTGGACGAACGCTTCGAACACCGACTCCTTCGCCACGAATCCGGCCAGCGGCGGGATGCCGGCCATCGAGGCGGCGCCGACCGCGGCCACGACCGCGAGGGCGCGGGAGGAACGGTAGACGCCGGAAAGCTTGCGGATGTCACGGGTGCCGGCCTGGTGGTCGATGATGCCCACCACCAGGAAGAGGGTGGCCTTGAAGAGCCCGTGCGCCAGGAGCAGTGCGAGGCCGGCGAGCGCCGCATCGGGTTCGCCGAGCCCCACGACCATGGTCAGGAAGCCGAGCTGGCTGACCGTGCCGTAGGCCAGGATGAGTTTGATATCGGTTTGCCGCAGCGCCCGGTACCCGCCGACCAGCATGGTGGCCAGGCCAAGGCCGAGCACCACCGGCAGCCAGTACGGGGTTTCCGCGAATCCGGGCGCCAGCCGCGCCACGAGGTAAATGCCCGCCTTGACCATGGCCGCTGCGTGCAGATAGGCGCTCACCGGGGTGGGGGCAGCCATGGCGCCGGGGAGCCAGAAGTGGAAGGGGACGAGCGCCGACTTGGTGATCGCCCCTATCAGGATGAGAACGACGGCGGCGGCCACGGCTCCCGCCGCGGGCCCGGTGACGAGCGCTGGCGCGAGCTCGAGGATGGTCGAGATCCGGTAGGTCCCGGCGTTGAAGCCGAGGATGATCAGGCCCACCAGCATCGCCAGGCCGCCGGCGGTGGTCACCACCAGGGCCTGCAGGGCGGAGCGCCGCGCTGACAGCCTGGTCCGCGCGTAGCCGATCAGCAGGTAGGACAGGACCGTGGTCAGTTCCCAGAAGATGAACATCAGCAGCAGGTCATCGGCCGTCACCAGACCGAACATCGCCCCGGCAAAGGCCAGCAGCTGGGCGCCGAATCCGCCGAGGTAGTTGTCCTTGTCCTTGAAGTACCGGGCGCAGTAGACCAGGACCAGCGCACCCACGCCGAGGACGAGCAGGGACATGACCCAGGCCAGGGCGTCCATCCGGAAGGCGAGCTCAATCTTCAGCTCGGGGATCCAGGGCAGGACTTCGGCGACTGCGGTCTGGGCGCTGCCGCCGGTACCGGGTTCGCCGGCGTACACGGCGCCGTGCTGCAGGATCAGCCAGACGAACGAGGCCGCGGGTACCGCCGCGAGGGCGTAAAACGAATTCCGGCCGAACTTCCGGAAGAGAAATGGCGCCACAGCGGCCACCGCAAAGTGCACGGCAAGGACTGTGATCACTGGTATCTCCGCAACGTCAGGAATTCGATTGTCAAAAGTTGGAGCAGGCGGGGCATTCGTTAGGTTCAGTCCGGACAGTTTACCAAGCGTGGACAAATTCTTTTCGCAGGGTGCGCCGGGCCCCGCGCCCGCTGCGGAGAATGCGCGCCCGCTGCGGATAATATTCGAGCTATGAACTCCGCTGCTGCCCCCCAGGCCATGCGTGCCTCCTCGGAACTGGAATCCGGAAGCCAGGCCTCCCACAAGGGCCGCATCCTCGCCTGGGCGGCCTGGGACTGGGGTTCGGCCGCCTTCAATGCGGTGATGACGACGTTCGTCTTCACCGTGTACCTGACTTCCAAGGCCTTCGGCGGCGAGGACCAGGCCTCTGCTGTGCTGGGCGGCGCGCTGGCCATCGCCGGTGCGGCCATCGCGCTGCTGGCCCCTGTCACCGGGCAGCGCTCGGATACCGGCGGGCGCCGGAAGCTCTGGCTGGGGGTCAACACTGCCGCCGTCGCGCTGCTGACCGCGCTGTGCTTCTTTGTCTTCCCGCGTCCGGAGTTCCTGCTGCTGGGCGTGACGCTGATTGCGCTGGGGAATGTGTTCTTCGAGTTTGCCGGCGTGAACTACAACGCCATGCTCGCCCAGATCTCCACCCCGCAGAATATCGGCAAGGTCAGCGGCTTCGGCTGGGGCATGGGGTACCTCGGCGGCATTGTGGCATTGCTGCTGGTGCTCCAGCTGTTTGTGCAGCCCAGCTTCGAGTGGTTCGGCGCCTCGACGGAGGACGGCCTGAATATCCGCCTGGTCGCGGTGTTCTCGGCCCTGTGGTTGCTCATCTTCGCGCTGCCCGTGCTGTTCGCTGTGCCGGAGCTTCCCAGGACCAGGCAGGGCGCCGGGCTGGGATTTCTGGCTTCCTACGGACTGCTGGTGCGGCGGATCAAGGCGATCTACCGGACCAGCCCGCACACCATCTACTTCCTGCTCGCCAGTGCCGTCTTCAGGGACGGGCTGGCCGCGGTGTTCACCTTCGGCGGCATCATCGCCGCGGGCACGTTCGGCTTCGAACTCAAGGACGTCATTTTCTTCGCGATCTTCGGGAACGTCGTTGCCGCGGTGGGGGCCATCGCGGGCGGCTTCCTCGATGACCGGGTCGGGCCGAAGTCGGTCATCATCTGGTCGCTGATCGGGTTGCTGCTGGCCGGCTCCGTGATCGTGGTCCTTGGCAACGGGAGCTATTCCTTCTTCGGCATGGAATGGGCCGGCACCACCACGTTCTGGATCTTCGGCCTGTTCCTGTGCCTGTTTGTGGGGCCGGCGCAGTCCTCCTCGCGGGCCTTCCTGGCCCGGCTTGCCCCGCAGGGTGAATCCGGCGAGCTGTTTGGCCTGTACGCCACCACCGGCCGGGCTGTCAGCTTCCTCGCCCCGGCGCTGTTTACCCTCTGCATCGCGGTCGCTGCTCCGCTGGTGGAGCCCGGCGAGGCGCAGCGCTGGGGGATCCTCGGCATTATGGTGGTGCTGCTGGCCGGGCTGCTCCTGCTGCTCCCGGTCAAGGCACCGGACGAGACCGAAATCGCGGTCGTCCCGGCCGCCTGAAGCAGCCCGAAAAGTCCTGCGGCGCACTAGGCTGGAGGAATGAACGTGGATGAAACAGACCTCCCGGGACTGGGCCGGCGCAAGGACTTCATGACCGCCTCCGGGCGGCGGATCGGCGTCGTGGAATACCGCGAAGGCCAAACTGAACTGATCGTCTCCACCTGGGATGATCCGGACACCTGCCAGGCGTCCATCCCGCTGACCGCCGATGAAGCTGCGGCGCTGGGGAACCTGCTGGGCGGCCAGCGGCTTGCCATGCAGCTTTCCGAGGCGCACCGCGAGATTCCGGGGATTGTCACCCGGCAGTTCTCGATCTCCGCCGATTCCCCGTTCCATAACCAGCCGATGGGCAAGGCCTCCATCCGGACCCGGAGCGGCGTCTCGATCGTAGCCATCATGCGCGAGGGCGAGGTGCTCCCCTCTCCCGGCCCCGACGTCGTCCTGCACCCGGGCGATCTGCTCGTTGCCGTGGGAACGCAAGAAGGCCTGGACACAGCGGCCGGCATCCTGCGCAACGGCTGACGGTATGGATCCGCTCGCACTGACCCTGATAGAGCTCGGGGCCGTCGTCTTTTGCCTCGGCCTGCTGGCGAGGCTGGCGGGGCGGGTCGGCATGTCCCCTATCCCGCTGTACCTTATCGGCGGCCTGTTCTTCGGGGCAGGCGGCCTCGTAAAACTCGAAGGCATGCACGAGTTTGCGCATCTCTCGAGCGAAATCGGCGTCATCCTCCTCCTGCTTATGCTCGGACTGGAATATACGGCGGCGGAACTGGTCACGGGGCTGCGCCGCTCCTGGCAGGCCGGTGTCCTGGACCTGGTCCTGAATTTCCTCCCGGGCGCCCTCCTCGCGGTCCTGCTGGGCTGGGGGGTCGTCGGGGCGATGGTCATGGGCGGCGTCACGTATATATCGTCCTCGGGGATTGCCGCCAAGGTGATCACGGATTTGGGCCGGATCGGTAACCGGGAAACCCCGGTGGTGCTCTCGATCCTCGTGTTCGAGGATCTCGCCATGGCGGTCTACCTGCCGGTCCTCACGGCGACCCTTGCCGGCGTGAGCTTCGTCGTGGGGCTGCAGACCGTCGGGATCTCGCTCGCTGTGGTCACTGTGGTCCTGCTCGTGGCACTGCGGCACGGGCACCACGTGTCCAAAGCCGTGCACAGCGAGAACTCCGAGGTGTTCCTGCTCAACCTGCTCGGGGCCGCCCTGCTGGTGGCCGGACTGGCCGCGGCCATGCAGGTGTCCGCCGCAGTGGGGGCCTTTATGCTCGGAATCGCCATTTCGGGTGCCACCGCGCACAGCGCCACCAGGATCCTCGAGCCGTTGCGGGATCTCTTCGCAGCCATCTTCTTCGTGGTCTTCGGCCTCAATACCGACCCCTCCACCATCCCGCCGGTGCTCGGCTGGGCCCTGCTGCTGGCCTTCGTCACGGCAGGGACCAAGATGCTCACCGGGATCTGGGCGGCGAAGCGCGCCGGCATCGGCATCCCGGGTCGTTTCCGCGCCGGCGCCGCGCTGATCGCCCGCGGTGAGTTCTCGATCGTCATTGCCGGCCTTGCCGTGGCCTCGGGCGTCGTGCCCGCGGAGCTCGCGGCCCTGGCCACGGCCTACGTGCTGATCATGGCCGTGACCGGCCCGCTCGCCGCCCGGTTCGTGGAGCCGGTGGTGGCGATGCTGCGCCGCCCGGCGAAACAGCGGACCGTCCGGACAGCGGACGGCATCTAGCGGCACATCCCGGACAGTCCGTTCAGACGTCCGTGCGGTGGAAGTTCAAGTGGCTGCGGCTCGCCGTCGGGCCGCGCTGGCCCTGGTAGCGGTTGCCGTACTCGCCGGAGCCGTAAGGGAACTCGGCGGCGGAGGTGAGCCGGAAGAAGCACAACTGGCCGATCTTCATCCCCGGCCACAGCTTGATCGGCAGCGTCGCCATATTGGACAGCTCCAGCGTCACGTGGCCGGAGAAGCCGGGATCGATGAATCCAGCAGTCGAGTGGGTCAGCAGGCCCAGCCGGCCCAGCGAGGACTTGCCCTCGAGCCGGGCAGCGATATCGTCCGGGAGCGTCACGGTCTCATAAGTGGAACCCAGGACGAATTCCCCGGGGTGCAGGATGAACGGTTCGCCGCTGTCAACCTCCACCAGGCGGGTCAACTCGGGCTGGTCCTCTGCCGGGTCGATGTGGGCGTACTTGTGGTTGTCGAAGAGCCGGAAGAACCGGTCGATCCGGACGTCCACCGACGAGGGCTGCACCATGGCAGGGTCGAACGGCTCCAGAACGATCCGTTGGGAGTCAATTTCGGCACGAATGTCGCGGTCGGAGATCAGCACAGTCTCAAATTACCGCATCCGCCGGGATCAGCCGCGCGCGGGGCCACTGTTACAGGCCGGCCTGCTCCTCGAGCACCGACTTGAGCTGCTCGAGCTGGCTGACTTCGGCCCTCATCCACCGGCGGAAGGGCAGCTTCAGCCGGGCCAGGATCCCCCGGGGCTCGCATTCCAGGGCGAAGCGGACGCGGGTGCTCCCGCCTTCCGTGCTCAGGTAATAGCCTCCGCGGGTCCGCTCCGGCCCGGCCAGGACCCTGTACTGGATCTCCGCACCCGGCCGCGCCTCGGTGATCTCGAAATCCCCGCACACGGTCCGTCCGCCGGGTTCCGCGATTCTCTGGCGGTAGACGGCACCCTTGGACCCGGCGGCGCCGGACTCCAGTTCAATACTGTGGACGCCGGCCCGCCAGCTCGGCAGATTGCTGGCGTCGAGCAGGAAGTCATACACGCTCATGGCATCACGTTTGATGACGACGTCATATTCTGCGGTGGCCACGGAAATCCTTGCTTGGCGGACGGCTGATGGGCGTAGCCCGCTTCCCCGGAACTGCAGCTAACCCTTTCAGGATAGACAGCAAGGCCCGCACCGCGGGGTGGCAGGGACGGGCCTTTATCGAAGAGTTATGGGACGACCCGGATTGTGTACTGCCCCGTGACCCCTGCCGCGAACCCCCCAGTCCCGGGCCCGACACCGTCGCGCCGGTCAACCGGGAGGTGCCCGGCCCGCGGCTTCCCCGGTGTGACGTGTTCGGAGAACACCCCCGGCTGGGGTAAGGTAAATCTCGTTGTTCCCCGGGACCAGGCCCCGCATTCTGGCCAGTCCCACTGCGGCTGTAGCTCAATGGTAGAGCGCTAGCTTCCCAAGCTTGATACGCGGGTTCGATTCCCGTCAGCCGCTCCAATTCCCCGCAGAATCCCGCCCGGCGGCGATCCCGGGACGTTAGGACGCTACCTGTATCGTTCGGAGTCAGGAACCTCTTCGGTTCCGCTACAGGAGCGATCATGGCTGACAAATCACCCCGTCAAGCAGCATCCAAGAAGTCCGGCAAATCCATCAAGGAAAAGCGGGCCGACAAACGGACCGCTGCAGCGCCGCCCAGCTCCATGGACAAGGCCACCAGCGCCAAGCCGGCGAGCCCCAAAAAGAAGTGAGCGGCACCTTGAGCCATCTCACCCTCGGAGTCCTTGCCAGCACGCGGAAACCTAACGAGCGGCGCCTCCCGATCCATCCCCTCCACCTGGACCGCATCGCCCCGGAACTCCGGCAGCAGCTGATCCTGGAGGAGGGCTACGGCGAGCGTTTCGGCGTCTCGGACGCCGACCTCGCCCCGCTGGCGGGGCGCATCGTCCCCCGTGCGCAGCTGCTGGCCGAGGCCGACGTCGTCCTCCTGCCCAAGCCGCAGCCCGAAGACCTGGCCGAACTCCGGGACGGGCAGGTCCTCTGGGGCTGGCCGCACTGCGTCCAGGACCGGGCGATCACCCAGCTGGCGATCGACAAGAAACTCACCCTGATCGCCTTCGAGGCGATGAACCACTGGGCCAGCGACGGCGGCTTCGGCCTCCATGTCTTCCACAAGAACAACGAGCTGGCCGGCTACTGCTCCGTGCTGCACGCCCTGGCCCTGACCGGATCCACCGGCGATTACGGCCGCCGGCTGAGCGCCGTCGTCATCGGCTTCGGGGCCACCGCCCGCGGAGCGGTCACGGCGCTCAACGCGCACGGAATCCATGACGTCCAGGTGCTGACCAACCGCGGGGTTGCCGCGGTCGGCTCACCCATCCATTCGGTGCGGATCGCGCAGTTCGACCACGACGACAAGGCACCGTTCCTCAGCGAAGTCATCACCGAACGTGGCCGCGTGCCGCTCGCGCCGTTCCTCGCCGGGAGCGACATCGTGGTCAACTGCACCCTGCAGGACCCCAACGCGCCGCTGACGTACCTGCGCACCGAGGACCTGGCCGCGTTCCGGCCCGGCAGCCTGATCGTGGACGTGTCCTGCGACGAGGGCATGGGCTTCAGCTGGGCGAAATCCACCACCTTCGCCGAGCCGATGTTCAAGGTCGGGAACCATATCGACTACTACGCCGTGGACCACAGCCCGTCCTACCTGTGGAATTCCTCCAGCTGGGAAATC
>DASWAW010000543.1:0-3237 GCA_036390955.1 Arthrobacter sp. | reverse complement strand
GACGACACGGTTTCCCGGGCTCGGCGGGCGTTCTCCCGCGCCGCCCCAAGGGAACCGGCAATGGAGGTTGCACTCTGCTTGTCGTAGGCGAGGGCGTTGAGCAGTTCGGGGAGTCCGAAATCCTCGCTCTGCGCCCGGGCGCCCATGACGGCCAGGAGTTCCTGCGCCACGCTGCGCTGTTCCTCCATCGGCAGATGGTTGAGCCGCTCGAGGTGGACGTCGAGGATCCGGGCGGTGCCGTCGGCCCGTTCCACATAGCGGCCGATCCAAAAAAGTGACTCGGCGATACGGCTAAGCATTTGCGGTTACCTCCAGCGCAGCGGAAATCTGAAAAAAGCTTGTCAGCGGATAGGTGCAGGACGTCGCGCGGCTCATTGCTGCTGCTCCTTCTGGCTGTCGCGCCAGTTGCTTTCCACAGGCCAGACCGAGACGCGTTCGCGGACGGTGACAACCGGCCGCGGAACAGTTTCCACCGGGACCTGCGGCGAATCTGCCAGGACCCAGGTGTCCTTGGAGCCGCCGCCCTGGCTGGAGTTCACGATCAGGGAGCCTTCCTTGAGCGCCACCCGGGTCAGCCCTCCGGGCAGGACCCAGACGTCGTCGCCGTCGTTGACGGCGAAGGGGCGCAGGTCCACGTGCCGCGGGCCGAACTTGTCGCCGCTGAGCGTGGGAACGGTCGACAGCTGCAGGACCGGCTGCGCGATCCAGCCCCGGGGGTCCGCAATGACGCGCTTGCGCAGGGCTTCGAGTTCGTCCTTGGACGCATCGGGGCCGATCACCAGGCCCTTCCCGCCGGAACCGTCCACGGGCTTCACCACGAGTTCGGCCAGGCGGTCCAGGACCTCCTCGCGGGCTTCCTTTTCCTCGAGCCGGAAGGTGTCCACGTTCGCGATCACGGGTTCCTCATTGAGGTAGTACCGGATCAGGTCCGGGACATAGCTGTAGACCAGCTTGTCGTCGGCGACACCGTTGCCCACCGCGTTGGCGATGGTGACGCCGCCGGCCCGGGCGGCGTTGACCAGGCCCGGGCAGCCGAGCATGGAGTCGGCCCGGAACTGCAGCGGATCCAGGAACTCGTCGTCGATGCGCTTGTAGATCACGTCCACGCGCTGTTCGCCGGCGGTGGTGCGCATGTACACGCGGTTGCCGCGGCAGATGAGGTCGCGCCCTTCGACGAGTTCCACGCCCATCAGCCCGGCGAGCAGGGTGTGCTCGAAGTAGGCGCTGTTGAACACACCGGGGGTCAGGACCACCACGGTGGGGTCGTCGACGCCGGACGGCGCCGTCTTGCGCAGGGCGGACAGCAGCCGGCGGGGGTACTCTTCGACCGGCCGGATGAGCTGCTGCCCGAAGGCCTCGGGCAGGCCCTTGGCCATCGCGCGGCGGTTCTCCAGGACGTAGCTGACACCGGAGGGGACGCGGACGTTGTCCTCCAGGACCCGGAAGGTCCCCGCGGCGTCGCGGACGACGTCGATCCCGGAGATATGGACGCGGACGCCTCCGGCCGGCTCGAAGCCGTGCACCTGGCGGTGGAAATGCGCGCTGGTCGTGACGAGCTGGCGGGGGATGACGCCGTCGGCCACCACGGTCATCTTGTCGTAGACGTCATTGAGGAACGCCTCGAGGGCCCGGACGCGCTGCGCCACGCCCTTCTCCAATACGGTCCACTCATCGGCCGGGATGACCCGGGGCACGATGTCGAGCGGGAAGGGCCGCTCCTCCCCCGCGAAGTCGAAGGTCACTCCGCGGTCCAGGAAGGTCCGGGCCATCGAGTCGGCGCGGGCGGTGACATCAGCAAGCGAGAGTTCACTCAGCGCCCCGGCAACCTGCCCGTATGACTTCCGGGCCTCTTGCCCGGGGGTAAACATCTCATCGTAGGCGCCGGAGCGTTCAGCGGCCACGGAGTAATCCTGGAATAGGTCAGACATGCTCACTAGACAACCACCTTTTTGTTGCGAAATCATTTCCTTGCCCGCTGGAGCGTGGCGGGGCGGGGCCGGAGGCGGCATCCGCTGCCGGTCAGCCGGGTGCGGAACGCCGGCAGGGCCGGTTCTGATCGGCGGCCGGGCCGGGTGCTGACGGTGCCGGCGACCGCGGCGGTGACAACTTTTCCGGAGGGTTGCGGCAAGGTAGTGCCGTGCCTCTGTTTACTCCCAAGCCGCTGCTCCCTGCCAGGCCGCTGCCGGGCCTGCTGCCGGGCCTGCTGGCCGCCGCGGCCGCCGTCGTGCTTGCCCTCGCCGTCCACGCCCTGGTTCCCGTGCTCCCGGCCATGACGCTGGCGGTGGCATCCGGGCTCCTCGCCGCGAACGTCCCGGGGCTGGCCGGCTGGACCGCGGGACCGGGTCGGGCGGGCCTGGATTTTGCCGGGAAGCACCTGATGCGCGCCGGGATCGTGGTGCTGGGCCTGAAAGTCAGCCTCGTGGATGTTCTCGGACTCGGCTGGGCGGCTCTGTTGCTGATCACGGGAGTGGTCCTGGCCGCCTTCGCCGGAACCTACGGCATCAGCAGGCTCTTCCGGCTGCCGCCGGAGGTGTCGCTGCTGATTGCCACCGGTTTTTCCATCTGCGGGGCCTCGGCAATCGGGGCGATGGCCGCGGTGCGGCGGATCCGGCAGCCCGACACCGTGCTCCCGGTGGCCCTCGTGACCCTGTGCGGCACCCTCGCCATCGGCGTGCTGCCGCTGCTCATTCAGCCGCTGGGGCTCAGCCCCGAAGTATTTGGTGCCTGGGCCGGGGCCTCGGTCCACGACGTCGGGCAGGTCGTGGCCACCGCCCAGACCGCGGGGGCAGCGGCGCTGGCGGTCGCCGTCGTCGTGAAGCTCACCCGGGTGATCCTGCTGGCGCCCGTGGTCGCCGCGGCAGCGCTGCATCACCGCAGCAGCACGGATGCCGGCGACGGAGTGAAGCGGCCGCCGGTCGTCCCGCTGTTCGTGCTCGGCTTCGTCGCCCTGGCCGCGCTGCGCACCACGGGCTGGCTCTCCCCCGCCGTCCTCGACGCCGCCGCGGTGCTTCAGGACATCCTGCTGGGGATGGCGCTCTTCGGCCTCGGCTCGGCCGTCCGGGTGGGCCAGCTGCTGCACACCGGGGCACGGGCCCTGCTGGCGGCGCTGGCGTCCTGGCTGCTGATTGCCGGACTGGGGCTGGGCGCCGCGTTCCTCATGATTAGATAGCGGGGTGTCGAACCAGAACCTGCGCCGCGCTGAAGCCGCAACCCGCTCAGCCCTGATCACCACCCACA
>DASWAW010000542.1:0-3316 GCA_036390955.1 Arthrobacter sp. | reverse complement strand
GTTGTCCTGACCGCCATCACCTCGGCGCAGTCGAAGGAACGCTGGGAATGGCTGCAGTGGCTCCCGCACGTCGGCTCCGGCCACAGCCCGCTCAGCGGCGACCACCTCGCCGCGGGCCCCGCGGGCGGCTCGGCACTGCTCTCCCGGCTCGAAGACCTGATCGACCAGCGCGAGGCTGCGTCGCAGACCCCGCGCCCTGCCCTGCGGCCCGGCGTCGACCCGCTCAGCACGGATCTGCCGGAACCGCTGCTGCCCACCGTGCTGGTGGTCGTCGAGGACGACGCCCCGGTGGACCGCGGCCGGCTCACCCGGGTCCTCGAACGGGGCCCGGACTCCGGCGTGCACGTCATGTGGGTGGCTACTTCGGTCCAGCAGCTTCCGGCCGCGTGCCGGGACTTCATGGCCGTCGACGGCGACCACGGCACCACCACCGGGCAGGTCCGGCTCGGCCGGCACACCTTCCCGGTGAGCTGCGAAAGCCTTGACCCCGGACTCGCCGCCCAGCTGGCCCGGATGCTCTCCCCGGTGATCGACGTCGGCAAGCCGCTGGAGGACGAGTCCGACCTGCCGCGCGCCGTCTCCTACGCGACCCTGATCGGCAAGGACTTCCTGGACAGCCCGGCGGCCGTGGCCGAACGCTGGACCGAAAACAACTCGGTCCGCGCCTCCGCCAAGCCCAACCGCAAGGACAACGGCACGCTGCGGGCCCTGGTCGGATCCAAGGGCATCGAACCGCTCTACCTGGACCTGAAGAACGAGGGACCGCACGCCCTCGTCGGCGGCACCACCGGCGCCGGCAAGTCCGAGTTCCTGCAGTCCTGGGTGATGGGCATGGCCGCCGCCTACAGCCCCGACCGGGTCAGCTTCCTGTTCGTGGACTACAAGGGCGGCGCCGCGTTCGCGGACTGCCTGCACCTGCCCCACACCGTCGGCCTGGTCACCGATCTCTCCCAGCACCTCGTCCGCCGTGCGCTGACCTCCCTGCGGGCCGAGCTGCACTACCGGGAACGGCTGCTGAACCGCAAGAAAGCCAAGGACCTGCTGGAACTCCAGCGCGAAGCGGACCCGGAGGCGCCCCCGTACCTGATCATCATCGTGGACGAGTTCGCGGCCCTCGCCACCGAAGTGCCGGAGTTCGTCGACGGCGTCGTGGACGTCGCCGCCCGCGGCCGCTCCCTGGGACTGCACCTGATCCTCGCCACCCAGCGCCCGGCCGGCGTGATCAAGGAAAGCCTGCGCGCCAACACCAACCTGCGGGTGGCGTTGCGGATGGCCGACGAGGACGACGCAATCGATATCCTCGGCGTGCCGACAGCGGCCTACTTCGATCCTGCCATCCCCGGCCGCGGCGCCGCCAAGACCGGCCCCGGCAGGATCCAGGGCTTCCAGACCGGCTACGCCGGCGGCTGGACCACGGAGAAGCCGCAGCGCCCGCAGATCGAAATCGTCGAGATGGCTTTCGGCTCCGGGCCCGCCTGGGCCGCCCCGGCCCCGGAGACCCCGGTCCAGGAAGAAGCGGCCGGTCCCAACGACATCGCCCGCATGACGGCCAACATCATCAGGGCCGCCGATGTGCTGTCCATCGAG
This sequence comes from Arthrobacter sp., assembly GCA_036390955.1. Lineage (GTDB taxonomy): Bacteria > Actinomycetota > Actinomycetes > Actinomycetales > Micrococcaceae > Arthrobacter. Next base: position 1,729 of record DASWAW010000542.1, on the reverse strand, counting down.
CCCCCGCGCAAACCCTGGCTCGATGAGCTCGCGACCAGCTATGACTTCTCCCTGCTGCCGAACCCCCGCACCGACGAGCGCCTGCTCCTGGGCGTGGCGGACGACCCGGCGCACCAGGACCAGCCCACCGTGTTCTACGAGCCGGACCGGGACGGCAACATGGCCATCTACGGCACCGGCGGCTCCGGCAAGTCCGCGGCGCTGCGCGGCATCGCGATCGCCGCCGCGGTCACCCCCCGCGGCGGGCCGGTCAACGTCTACGGCATCGACTGCGGCTCCTCGGGGCTGAAGATGCTCGATGAGCTCCCGCATGTCGGGGAGATCATCAACGGCGACGACGTCGAACGCGTCGGCCGGCTGCTGCGCTGGCTCCGGGACCTCGCCGACGACCGGTCCGCCCGCTACTCCGAAGTCCGCGCGTCCACCATCGTGGAGTACCGCGAACTCGCGGACCGGCCGGCGGAAAAACGGATCTTCGTGCTGGTGGACGGCATGTCCGCCTTCCGCGAGGCGTACGAATACAGCAAGCTTTCGGCACTGTGGGACATCTTCCTGCAGCTCGCCACGGACGGCCGCCCACTGGGCATCCACCTCGTGGTCAGCGGGGACCGGCCCAACTCGGTGCCGGCGTCGCTGCTGGCCTCGATCCAGCGCCGCCTGGTGCTGCGGCTGTCCTCGGAGGACGACTACCTGTCCATGGACGTGCCTAAGGACGTCCTGGGCCAGGCCTCGCCTCCGGGCCGCGGCCTGCTGGGCAACCTCGAGGTCCAGCTCGCGGTGCTGGGCGGCAACTCGAACCTGGCCGTGCAGGCCCGCGAGGTGCACAAGCTCAGCGAGGCCATGCTGCGCCAGGGCGTCGAACGCGCCCCGCAGATCGAACGCCTGCCGGAGCAGATCGACCTCGACATCCTGCCCGCTGGCAGCCCGGACCTCCCGGTGATCGGCGTCGACGACGAGACACTCCTGCCGGCCGAGATCCTGGCCAAGGGCCCGCTGCTGCTGGCGGGTCCTCCGGGGTCCGGACGCACCGTGGCCCTCGTGACCCTGGCCTATGCGCTGCGCCGCTCCAACCCCGGCGTCGAACTGGTCTACATCGGCTCGCGGCGCTCCACGGCGGCGGCCCTGAAGCTCTGGGACCGGTCCGTGGTCGGCGCCGACAATGTCGAGGAGGCCATCGATGAGCTGGTGGACTACTCCACCGGCACCCCCGGCAAGCTCGCGATCTTCATCGAGGGCCTGACCGACTTCACCGACACCGGTGCGGAGTCCGGCATCGAACGGCTCGTCACGGCGTCGATCAAGGCCGAACAGTGGGTGGTGGGCGAATCCGAGACGTCCACCTGGTCCTCGGCCTGGTCCCTCGCGCAGCCGTTCAAGTCCGGCCGCCGCGGACTGCTGCTCAACCCGGGCGACATCGACGGCGACAGCCTGCTCAGCACCTCGCTGGGCCGGATCAGCACGGACTTCATCCCCGGCCGCGGCTACATCGTGGGCCGCGGCAAGGTCCGCAAGCTCCAGGTCGCGCTGCCCCCCGAGAATCGGAACTGAGCCGAACCGGAACTGAGCGGAACCGGAACTGAGCGGAACCGGAACTGAGCGGAACCGGAACTGAGCGGAACCGGAACTGGACCGGCGCCGTTGCCGGTGTCACTCGCGGCACCCCTTCTAGGTATCGACGATTATCGATACAATGGGAGGGACCCGCAACAAAGGAGAACCACATGCCTGC
>DASWAW010000541.1:0-9544 GCA_036390955.1 Arthrobacter sp. | reverse complement strand
GAATTACCAGGAAGACTTCGTGATGCCCGGGAGCTCACCGCGGTGAGCCATGTCGCGGAAGCGAACACGGGAGATGCCGAACTTCTGGAAGGTACCGCGCGGGCGGCCATCGATGATGTCGCGGTTACGCAGACGTACCGGTGAGGCGTTGCGGGGCAGCTTCTGCAGGCCGAGGCGTGCAGCTTCGCGTGCCTCGTCAGTCGACGCGGGGTCAACCAGGGCCTTCTTCAGTTCGAGGCGCTTTGCAGCATAACGCTCGACGATGACTTTACGCTGTTCGTTCTTAGCGATCATTGACTTCTTAGCCATGTGGTTAGCGCTCCTCTCGGAATTCGACGTGCTTACGGATGCGGGGGTCGTACTTCTTCAGAACCATGCGGTCCGGATCGTTACGACGGTTCTTGCGCGTCACGTAGGTGTAACCCGTGCCCGCGGTCGACTTGAGCTTGATGATCGGACGTACGTCCTTGTCCTTAGCCATTAGAGCTTCACTCCTCGTGCCAGGATTGCGGCGACGACTACGTCGATGCCACGCACGTCGATGGTCTTGATGCCCTTTGCAGAGAGCTGCAGAGTGACATTACGGCGCAGGGACGGAACCCAGTAGCGCTTCTTCTGGATGTTCGGGTCGAACCGGCGCTTGTTGCGGCGGTGCGAGTGCGAAATGCTGTGTCCAAAGCCCGGCTCGGCTCCGGTCACCTGGCAGTGTGCTGCCATGACGACTCTCCTCAAAAATAAATGAAACGATCGGCGGAGTTCCCGCGTGACCGTGCGACAGGCGGCGTCCGCATCCAGCGCCCACTGAGTTTCGGTAGTCCCGCAGTGTTCAGGCAGACGGCTTGAACCGGCTGATTCCCTCACTGCGGCGAAGACTGTGGGCCACGGGCACCGGCCGCGGTATCCATGAAGGAAAACCACGGCAACGTGCCGGGATGCTGGGCGAATACAGGAGTGCACGCAACTTGAGCCCCTAACTACCGGCCATCAGGACTGCCAATATCTCAGGCAAATCCCGCCAACCGGAGCAATTGCACACGCTCCGCGCCACCTAGCGCCTACCAAGTCTACGAGCTTGACGAATTAAAGACCAATCCGGTATCCGACGGTGTATAAGGCGCGCCGGCCGTTTCCGGTTAACTCACAACGGCACCCTAGCGCTTTCACAGGAAACTGAAAGGCGGCGGGCGGACTCTTGAACCATGAATTCCTCACTCCAGATGGCCGTCCCTGGCACGGCCCGCCGCACTCCCGTGGAGCGGTTCCGCGGTCAGGCCCGGAGCCGGATGTTCCGGGCAGACTTGCTCACCGTGCTCGCGTGGGCTTCGGTGGCCTCCGCCGTCGCGCTCTGGCTGGCCGACGGCGGTGCCAGCGGTTTCTCGACGCTGGCGGGCTCCTTCACGGCCGTGGGAATCGTCGCCGGCCTTGCCGGCATGGACCTTGTGCTGCTGATGTTGCTGCTGGCGGCGCGAATTCCGTTGATCGACGGCGCCGTCGGGCACGACCGTGCCCTTGAATTCCATCGCAAACTCGGCAAACCGTCGCTGTACCTGCTGCTCGCGCACGGAATCCTGATCGCAATCGGATACGGGATGGCCGAAGGGCTCGATCCGGTCAGTGAGCTCGTGTCCCTTTGGGTGCTGGTGCCCGACATGTGGCTCGCCATTGTGTCGATGGGGTTGTTCATCGCCGTGGTGGTGACTTCTCTTGTGGCGGTCCGGCGCCGGTTCCCCTACGAGTTCTGGTACGCCGTGCACCTGCTGACCTACGCCGCGGTAATCACGGCGATCCCGCATCAGTTCAGCACCGGCGCGCTGTTCGCCGAGGGTACCTGGCAGCGCTGGTACTGGATCGCCATCTGTATCGCCACCGGGGCGGCACTTGTCCACTACCGCGTACTCGAGCCCATCGTCGCCACCGTCCGGCACCAGCTGAAGGTGAGCCGCGTCGTGACGGAGGCCCCCGGCGTCGTCAGTATTGAACTGACAGGCCGCCACCTCGACGAGCTGGCCGGCAACGGCGGCAGGTTCTTCATCTGGAGGTTCCTCTCCCCGGGCGCGTGGTGGCATCCGCACCCCTTCAGCCTCTCCGCGGAACCGGTGCTGTTCGATTCCTCCGGCAGGGGCAGGCTGCGCATCACCGTGCGCAACCTCGGCCGGGGTTCGGCGCAGCTGGCACGGCTGAAATCCGGGACCAGGGTGGCCATTGAGGGACCCTACGGACTCTTCAGCACCGCGGCCCGCAGCCGGGACCGCGTCGTACTGATTGGAGCGGGCATCGGGATCACCCCCATCCGCGCACTGCTGGAGCGCACCCCGTTTGAACCGGGCAACGCCACGGTGATTCTCCGCGGTCACAGTGCGGCCGAACTGTATCTGGGTGACGAAATCCTGGAACTTTGCCGCCGCCGAGGCGCTACTTTGTTCCATCTCATCGGCGCCCGGACGAGCGGCGAACAGAGCTGGCTGCCGGAGTCGGCCGTCCGGTCAGGACACCGGCTGGCCAGCTACGCTCCGGACGTCGCCGACGCCGACGTATATATCTGCGGCCCGTCCGCCTGGGCGCGCAGTGTGATCAGCGAAGCCCGGGCGGCCGGTGTCCGCGAAGAGCAACTCCACAACGAAAGGTTCGACTGGTGAGAACACGAGCAGCGGTTTCAGCAGCGCTGGCCTCCGCCGGGATCCTCCTGGCTGGCTGGCAGTCCGGCGCGCACATCGCGGACACGGGGAGCGCGACGGCGACTTCGTCCGCCGCCACCTCGTCCGGCACCTCGTCCGGGTCATCGTCCGGGTCGGGAGCGGGCGGCGGGACCTCCTCCGGATCTTCCGGCTCAAGTTCCTCCAGCGGATCCACGGGCTCCTCCGGTTCTGCCGGGGCCGCGGCGCAGGCCGCCGGGACCTTTGCCGGCAGTGTCGTCCAGACCCGTTTCGGCGCCGTGCAGGTGCAGATCACGGTAAAGGCCGGCGCAATTACGGACGTTACGGCCCTGCAGCTCACCGACGACGACCGCAAGTCCGTGCAAATCAGCAACCGGGCCGCCCCGCTGCTGCGTGCCGAGGTCATCAAGGCCCAGTCCGCCCAGGTGCAGACGATCAGCGGCGCCACCGTCACCAGCGACGCGTACTTGAGCTCACTTCAGGGAGCCCTCGATGCAGCGAACCTCTAAGCCTTCGCCCGCCGAGAGCCCGTCGCAGAGCGACACCAACCGGAGCGGCCCGGTCCTGAAAAGCAGGACCTTCCAGTGCATGGGGACCGTCATCAGCCTTGCCCTGCCCACCGGAACCAGGGGGCCGGGAGGCGGCACCCCGGTGCTCGAAGGTGCCACGGCCGCCGTCGAACGCGTGTTTACCGGCCTGGACGCGATGTTCAGCCTGTACCGCCCGGATTCGGAGGCGAGCCGGATGGCCCGCGGCGAGGTCACGCTCCGGGACGCCTCGGCGGCATTCCGCGCCCGCTTTGAGGATGCCACGGGCTGGCGGCTGCTGACCGACGGATTTTTCACCCCCGAGCGGCCCGACGGCGTACTGGACCTCTCCGGAATCATCAAGGGGTACGCGATCGACCAGGCAGCCTCCGCGCTGGAATGCGCCGGCATCGAGGACTGGTGCCTGAACGCCGGGGGCGATGTGCTCGTGTGCGGCTCGCCCGCCCCGGGTACCGGCTCCCCCTGGCTGGCGGGCATCGTGGATCCGCAGGACCGCGGGGCGCTGCTCTCGGGATTCCCGCTGGGCGGCACCAGCCGCTTCACCGCGCTGGCCACCTCCGGGAGCGCTGAGCGCGGCGACCATATCTGGAAGGCCGGAGTGGGCCGCACCGAATTCCGGCGCTCCGAGTTCCGCCAGGTCTCTGTGGCGGCCTCGGACATTGTCACCGCGGACGTCCTGGCGACGGCGGTCGTCGCCGGCGGGAGGCGGATGGTGGACTGGGCGACCGACAGCTGGGACGTCGAGGTGCTCGCGGTCCTCGGCAACGGGGAACTGATCGCGACGCCGGGCTTCCGTGCCTAGAGGTGCGTCAGCTGGGGGTAGCGCGGTGTCAGCCCGTCACCTGAGGACTTCCCGGTGACGCGACGGACCACCCAGGGCCCGGCGAATTCGCGCACCCAGCGGGCGTTGGCCCGGATTGCCTCGGCCCGGTTCAGCTCCGGGACCGGGGTCATAGGCGGGACATCGATCGAGTGGTCGTGTTCCAGGACGGTGAGGACCCGCTTGGCCATGTTCGCGTGGCCTGCGGCGGACATGTGCATCCGGTCGGTCGCCCACATTCCCCAGTCGTAGTATTCGCTGAAGCGCCAGTAGTCCACCAGGAGGGCGCCGTGGTCCCCGGCGATGCCGCGGACCAGCTCGTTGTAGATTGCGGTGCGGCCGCGGGTCGTGCCGAAGATCTTCGAGCCGCGGGAGTCGAAACCGGTGAACATCACGATGGTTGCGCCGGTGGCCTTGAGCCTGCGGATGCCCGCGTCATAGTCCACCAGCAGGTCGTCGATATCGACCTTGGGCCGGAGGATGTCGTTGGCCCCGGCGTAGATGCTCACGAGGGTCGGTTGGAGCGCGACGGCGGCGTCCACCTGTTCGGCCATGATCTGGCGGAGCTTCCTGCCGCGGATGGCGAGGTTCGCGTACCCGAAGCCCGGGTCGGCGGCGCCGAGCTGCTCGGCCACCCGGTCCGCCCAGCCCCGGACGCCGTTGGGGCGGGCGGCGTCGTCGTCGCCGACGCCTTCGGTGAAGGAGTCGCCAAGGGCTACGTAGCGGGCCGTGAAATCCATGGATCCAGTCTGCCAGCAGTTGCCGTGAGCAACAAAGCAGCAAGAGGTTCCGGGCAGCCAGCCGCTACTCGCGGATCCGGACCGCCGATTCCCGCAGATACTGCTCCACCCGGGTGTAGGCGTCCCTGGTCAGGGCCTTCCAGAGTGCGAGTGCCAGCCGCGGGTCGGTGGACTCCAGTTCGGCGATCGCCTCGGCACTAAGCACCATGACCTGGACCGGGCCCACCGCCCTGACGGTGGTTTCCTGCCGGTTTCCACTGCCCAGCGCCAGCTCACCGAAAGTCATTCCCGCGCTGAGCGTGTTCAGCTTCACCCGCTCCGCGGTGGGCCCCGGAGAGGTGCTGCTGACCCGTCCGGAGGTGATGAAGTAGACCCCGCCGAACCGCAGCCCGACGCGCCGGATGACGTCGCCGTCGTCGTAGGTTTTCGGGGTCATCAGGGCTTCCAGCGCTGCGGCGTCCGCCTCGTCCAGGGGTGCCAGGGCGGGCGACGCGGTGACCGGCACGAGGTCCGGCAGCAGCAGGTGTTCACCGTGGCGCTCCAGCAGTCGGTTTTCGCAGTACTCGACGGCGGCGCTCCGGGTCGCGAAGGACGGCACCTGTCCCTGCGCTGACATCCCCAGGGCCTCCGAGACGGCACCGTCCGCCTCAATCAGCACCAGTTCCCGCCCGGCGTCGGCCATCCCCTGCTTGGCCTTGGCCAGCATGCGCACGGCGACCTCGCTGACCTGGTCGGTGCGGCGCAGGTCCAGGACCACGAGTTCGACGTCGTCCGGCAGGCTGCTGAGCTCGCGGACCATGGACTCGGTTCCGGCGAAGAGCAGGTCGCCGTTGACTTCGATCACGCGCGCCCGGTGGCCGTGGGCGCGGAGCACGTCAGCGGCCTCGTCGTTCCGGCGGATGCCCGAGGGCGTCTCGGTCACGTCGTATGCGGCGAGGATGGCGGACCGTCCGGTCCGGGCAGCGCGGACGAAGTGCAGTTCCATGTCCCGGGAGAGTCGCTGGGCAGTGGCCAGGCCGCGGACGCTGCTGCCGTGCTCATCCAGCGGCGGCGAATAGACCGCCAGGCCCACCTGGCCGGGCAGCACCGCGATGATCCCGCCGGCCACCCCGCTCTTGCCGGGCATCCCCACGCTGCTGATCCAGGCACCGGCGTCGTCGTACATGCCGGAGGTCATCATGACGGAGAGCACCCGTTCCACCGGCCCGATCTCCAGCACCTGTTTGCCGGTGAGCGGGTTCCGGCCGCCGTTGGCCAGCGTGGCGGCCATGATCGAGAGGTCGTAGGAGTTCACCAGGACGGAGCACTGGCGGAAATAGTCCTCCAGGACCGGCGTCGGGTCGTCCTCGATGATGTTGAACGAGCGCAGCAGGTAGGCGAGCGCCGTGTTGCGGTGGCCGTGTTTGAGCTCGGAGTCGAAGACCTTCTCGCTGACCGAGAGCTGCCGGCCCGCGAAGGCGGAATACGTGCTGAGGATCCGCTTGAAGCCGGACTGCCCGCCGGATCCCCTGATCAGCGAGGTGGCGGTCAGGGCGCCGGCGTTGATCATCGCGTTCGCCGGCCGGCCCGTCCCTTCGGCCAGCGAGATCTCGTTGAAGGAATCGCCCGACGGTTCGACGTCCACTTTGGCGTCCACCGCCTCGCTGCCCAGGTCCTCGAGGGCCAGCCCGTAGGTGAAGGGCTTGGAAATGGACTGGATGGTGAATTCCTCGCGGGTGTCCCCGATCTCATACACCTTGCCGTCCACGGTGGCCAACGCGATGCCGAAATTGTCCGGGTCCACGTTGGCCATGGCCGGAATGGTGCTGTAGGGCTTGCCGTCCTTCAACTGGGCGATCTCGGCGTGGATCTGGCGGAGGTAGCTGTCGATCGGCGATTCCATAGTGCCAACACTAAGCGACGCCCGGCCGCGCCCTCGCGGCGGCCCTTAGGCCTGCTGGCTGTCCCGCAGGATCCAGTGGTCCTTGTCGAGACGGCCAACGATCTTCTCGCCGATCCGGGCGAGGTCAGCGACGTCGTCCTCGCTCAGCGCGTCGAGGAAGAGCGAACGGACCGCCTCGACGTGGCCCGGGGCGAGCTCCTTGATGGTTTCCATTCCTGCATCGGTGAGGTGCGCCGTCGTGACCCGGGCATCGCCGGGGTGCGGACGCCGCTCCACCCAGCCGCGGTTTTGCAGTTTGGTGACCACATGGGAAAGCCGGGACAGGGAGGCGCTGGTCCGCGCGGCCAGTTCGCTCATGGGCAGAAAGCGCCCGTCGGCTTCGGAGAGCATCGCGAGGACGTTGTAGTCGAAGAGCGAAAGCTTGCGTGCGTGGTGCAGCTGCGTGTCCAAGGCTGCCGGAAGCAGCGTGTTGATGCTCACCTGGGCCAGCCAGGCCCGGCGTTCGTCGGCGTTCAGCCAGCGCGGTTCAGTCATGCCTACAGTCTAGGAGAATTAAAGATTGACGGTTCAACTTCGCCGGATTCCGTGACGGGGAGAATCCCGCCCCGTCGCCGCGGACAGGCGCTAGGCTGACCCTATGTATGTAGTCTCCCTGACCTACAAGGTCCCCGAAGAGATCGTTGACTTCCATCTTCCGGCGCACGTGACGTGGCTGCAGGATGCCTTCGACCAGGGCATCTTTATGGTCGCGGGGCGCAAGATCCCGCGCACGGGAGCCCTGCTGCTCTCCAACGCGGACCGCGGCGCCCTGGATGCCTCGTTGGCCCGGGATCCGTTCTACATCAACGGCGTGGCCGAATTCGATGTCGAGGAGTTCCATGCGAGCCGGGTGGCACCCGGCTACGAGAACCTGCTGGACAGCTGACACCGGCTTGCCCACGGGCCCCGGGGCGGAGCAGCGTTCAGTCTGCGGGGATCCTGGCGGCCAGTTTCTTCAGCCCCGCCTTGGGCGGGACCCTGACCGGCTCCGGCCAGCGCGGGCTGAGCTCGTCCCCGAGGGTCACGCCCCGGAGCTTGCGTGCGAAGAGCGGCAGGACCCAGTCCCGGACCCAGCGGCGCTGCCGGCGTTCCCAATCCCGGAGCCCGGTTTTCGCCGGCGGCTCCCAGTCCTTGGGCTTGACCCTGTGCGGCACCCCGAGCTGGTCCAGGACCCGGGCGGCGAGATACTTGTGGCCGGCCTTGGACATGTGCAGCCGGTCCGAATCCCACATCCGCGGATCGTAGAACGCGTCGAAGCACCAGTAGTCCACCAGCACGGCCTCGTACCTCGCCGCGACCTCGCGGACCCGCCGGTTGTAGACGGCGTTCCGCCGCCTGAGCGGTTCCAGCAGCGCCGAGACCCTGACGTCGAAGCCGGTGAACAGCACCACGGTGGCGCCGCTGGCGGCCAGCCTGGCGACGAGGAACTCGTAGTCCTTCATCAGGGTGTGGATGTCGGTCCCGACATCCAGGATGTCGTTCCCGCCCGCGTACAAGGTGATCAGGGTCGGCTCCATGGCAAGCGCGGGTTCCAGCTGCTCCGCGATGATGTGCCGCAGCCTCTTGCTGCGGATGGCGAGGTTGGCGTATTTCCAGCCCGGGTCAGCTTTGGCCAACTGCTCGGCCACCCGGTCCGCCCAGCCGCGCACCCCGTTGGGCAGCCGGGAGTTGTAGTCCCCCACCCCCTCAGTGAAGGAATCCCCCAGCGCAACATAGACCCGCCGCCCATCAGCGCCCGGGGACAGCAGGTTCTCGGCCATGCCGCCACGCTAGCCAACCCGGACGGCTGGCGGGGGACAACGGGGTGAACGGGAGGGACACAGTGGCGGGCGAAGCAACGGCCGCTGCCGGTGCTTTGCAAAGGAGCGCATCGCCGACCAGAGCCGAGAGAGGCCGCCCGCGGCCGAAAGAGGCGGCGGGAGGTGTCTAAGCGACAGCAAAGCACCGGCAGCGGGCGGAGGCGGGCGGAAGCCCGGCAGGGAAACGGCCTAGAGCTCGGCCTTCCCCTGCCGCCAGTACCCCATGAACGCCACTTGCTTCCGGTCGATCCCCACTTCCCGCACGAGGTACCGGCGCAGCTCCTTGACCACCCCCGCTTCCCCGGCGATCCAGGCGTAGAACGGCATGGCCCCCGCGGGTTTGTCCGGATTCCTGCTGGCGCTGATCGCCGTGGCATCCATCCGGGCGGGGGTCTCCCAGAGGACGTCGCGGTCCACGTTGACGTCTTCGGGCTCCGGACCGGCCGCAGGCTCAACGGACGGCCGGATCCCCACCCAGCCGGGAAGGGTCACGGCGGCCCGGACCGCCTCCTGCAGCAATTCACCGTGCGGACGCGACCGGTCGATCGCCGCACCGCGCGCAAGCCAGGTGATTTCGACGTCGGCCGCTGTCTCGATGCCCAGGAAGTCGGCGGCCTCCGGGACCTCCAGGATCGCGTGCCCGCTGAAGTTCGGCGGCAGGCTCTCGAGAATGGCGCTGATGGCAGGGACTGCCGTCTCATCTCCGGCGAGGAGGATCCGCTGGGCCAGACCGGGCCGCCACTCGATCCCGGAGTAGGTTTCCGCGGTGACGCAGTGCGCGGCCCGGCTGTTGGGCCCGATCACCGTCACGGTGTCCCCCGGCCTGGCGTTGCGGGCCCAGTCGGCGGCCGGTCCGCCGTGGCCGGCGTCGTCGAAGTGCAGCACGAAGTCGACGTCGAGTTCCGGGTAGACGGCGTCGAGGCGTTCCCGCCGCACGGTGTAGGTCCGCATGCAGCCTCGGGTCGCAGGATCCATGGCCAGCCATTCGACGTACCAGCCGGCCTGCTCCATCCGGAACTCCGGCAGCGGCAACGCGGTGCCGTCCGCGGCCCGCGAGGGGAT